>DXEB01000050.1 GCA_019115165.1 Candidatus Anaerotignum merdipullorum
GAAATCTTTCTTCTTCGTCCAGTTCTTCCGCCAAAGGTTTTACTTCTGTTTCAGCGAACTTTCTGTACAGGTCTCTCAACAGTACTTGTTCCTTTGAATAGCCAAACTCCATGATTTGTTTCCTCCTTAAAAATCGGCAATAATTTTGTTATTATTCTAACAATTATTTATATAAGTATAAAACGTGCCAACCATGATTTCTGCATTTTTCCGCTATTTTCTTAGAAAAAATGCTGGTTTTTTGTTAGAAATAATGTTAGAATATTTTTATTATTTCATATTATAACACACTTTTATTACAAATGGAAGGGATTTTTCACATATGAAATTGACAAAAGAGGTGTTTTTTTCGTCGAATATCATCCAACAAATTATAGACCATACCAATGAAGGTATCAATGTTGTAGATACCGAAGGTATTTTGGTCTATGTAAATACCGTTTCGGCCAATTACGTCAATCGAAAACGAGAGGAAATGGTTGGCAGACCCATCTCCGATTTTTATCCGGCAGCCGTTTTGCTTTCCGTATTAGAAAACCATCGCCCGATTCTGGACAAAAAAATTCATTTAGTGCCGCCAAACAAATATGTTGTAAACTCCTATCCTATTTTCATGGACGGTATGTTTGTCGGCGCCTACTCTGTTTTTCAGGACATTCAGGAAATCGATCAACTCAACACTAAAATCAAACACCTGGAAATGCAAGTCAGTCTTTCTAAACCGGAAGCAGATTATCAGCATGTTGTTCATATGGGTACTATGCAGAATATTTACAAACAGGCAAAAAAAATCGTTGGTTCCCTTGGCGGTCCCCGTCACTCAATCATCACCGGCGAATCCGGTACCGGCAAGACCATGTTAGCAAACTTAATCTATAATTATGCCAAAGAAATCGGCGTCATCAGCAAAAATGCCCCATTTATTGAAATTAACTGCGCCCAATTCACCAACCCGGATATCGCAGCCATGGAAATCTTCGGTTCTGTGGAGGGCGCGTACACTGGATCCAAAAAGAAAAAAGGACTATTCGAACAGGCAAACGGCGGAATTCTGTTTCTGGACGAGGCGCACACCATCGAAAACTATCAAAACTTATTGCTGAAAGCCATTGAGTCTGGAAAAATCCGACGCATCGGAGATACCAAGGAAATTGACATTAATGTCATTGTTATCGCCGCTTCTACCAAAAATCTGCATGAAGTATTTCTGCCTGAATTGTATCAGCGCCTTGGACAATACGAAATGCATCTGCCTGCCTTACGGGAACGTTCTTTGGCGGAAAAAGAAAATCTGTTTCGCCATTTTGTGCGCAGATATGAGGATGCTGTCTGGGAAGCCCACCATATCCGGTATCATGTTATTTTTACACCAGAAGCCAAGCACGCGATATTGAATGCCGTTTATCCCCGCAATATCCGCCAGATGCGTGATGTGATCAATTACAGCATAGACGCTTCTTCTCCTTTGATCGAAGATATTGGAGAAAAAATGGAAATCACAACTGTCGTAGATATGGAGCACATTCCCTTTGAGGTTTCGGAGCACCCGGAAACAAAGACGGATGCCGAAACACCAGAAGTTGAGAATACCATTACGGAGCAAACCGCACAGTTTATTTTGGAACGGCACCAAGCTGGGCAGGGTCCTCGTAAAATAGCGCGCCAACTGGCAGAAATGGGATTTCCCATTCCTTACTATAAAGTCGCCTATTATTTGAAAAAAAGTATCAAAACGCTCTGAAAAAGAAACACAAACTGAGAGGACACACCCACCCGTTCCATGAGATAATCTGCTTGTAACCGTTAGACTGGAGGGATCCAATATGTATGCATGGGAAATCTGGAATCAAGCACTGGACGTGTTGGAGCAAAACATTGCCAATGGTAAAAGCTGGGAAGGCGCCGCCCGCACTGCCTGCTGCTCCACATATCACTTTCAGCGCATGTTTTCCTATCTGGCAGGGCTGCCCCTTTCCGAATATATTCGCCGCCGCAAAATGACCCTTGCCGCTTTTGATCTGCTGGAGAAAGGAGAAAGGGTAATCGATGTCGCATTAAAATATGGATATCAATCTCCCACTGCATTCACTCGCGCATTTCAAAGCGTTCACGGCATCTCTCCTTCCGAAGCAAAACAAACAGGTGCCATTTTGAAAGCATTCCCTCCGATACGGTTTCAAATTACCATACAAGGAGTGTTCCCTATGAATTATCGCATTGAACAAAAGCCAGAATTACACATACTGGGCATTGATACCCCACTGCAACAAATAATAGAGCAAAATTTCCAGACTATACCGCAGTTCTGGAAAACCGTTTCCCAAAACGGTTTCCTTTCCACTTTATTGTCACAAAAAGCAACGAATCAGCCAGTTCTTGGCATTTCCGACTGCCGTGGAGAGAACTGGCGCTATTGGATCGGTATCTTCTCTGAACAAGATGCCGCCCCACCAATGTCTTCTTTCACGCTACCGCCCACCACTTGGGCTGTGTTCGATGGGCAAGGCGCTATGCCAGAAGCCATTCAGGCATTGGAAAAGCGTATTTTCACAGAATGGCTCCCGTCTTCTGGCTACCAATACGGCAACGGCGTTGATATCGAAGTTTATCATAACGCCGATCCTGCAAATGCTATCTTTGAAGTCTGGATCCCGGTTGTACCAAAACAACCATAACCCATGCTCAGCGCGCTTTGATAAAAAAGCCTCCTCTCTCACATCAAAGCCATGCGCCTTACCCTTTCTATCATTTTGCAGGATGGTCTTCACATTGTTTTCCTGACCCCAAACGCGCGTTTTCTTAGCAACGCGCGTTTTTACAATCCTTGTCAAAAAATATTGGTTTGTGCTGGACATTTTTTGTCGGCACATGTAAAATAAATATCGGTTATTTTCTGGAAAACAGGAAATCATAATAAAGGAAGATTTAAAGGAGTCTTGCAGATGGAAACGCATTCCATTTCCTATGAAGGCGTGACAATTGAATATCAACTAATTCGCAAAAATGTGAAATATATCAATCTGCGGGTGAATAAATACAGCCAGGTAATGGTTTCCGCAGCAAAGCATGTGCCATTTTCTGTGATTGAAGAATTTGTCCAGTCCAAAGCGCTCTGGATTATTACACACTTGGCAGAAGTCGAAAAAATACGCCAGACACAGCCCTCCGGCGCCATGTATCACGGCAAAACCTTGTACTTTCTAGGGGAACCATATCTTCTGCAGATACAGGAAGGTCAACGCCAAATTTCTGTGGGTGCCCAAACCATTCGGATGTCTACGATGCAGACAGACTCTCAGGGGCTGCGTGCCGAATACTTGGATTGGTTGCGAATTCAGGCAAAAACCATATTCACAGAGCTATTAGAGGAAGTCTATCCACTGGCACAGCCTTACGGTGTTCCGTTTCCACAAATGCAGATCCGCAATATGCGTAGTATCTGGGGCAGCTGCACAGTAGAACAAAAAAGTATCCGTTTGAATCTACAGCTGATGAAAGCCGATCGAGACTGTATTCGGCAAGTGATTCTGCACGAACTGGCGCATTTTTGTTATCCAAACCATAACAAAGCCTTTTATGCTCTGTTGACCAAATGGATGCCAAATTGGACTGCATGCAAAGAACGCCTGGAAACACTGTATAAAGACGGCGTTTAAAATGCATAGAAAACCTATTGACAATATTTTTTATTTATGCTATATTGTTCTTTGAGATAAGAATGCCGCGGAGTAGAGCAGTCCGGTAGCTCGTCGGGCTCATAACCCGGAGGTCGCAGGTTCAAATCCTGTCTCCGCAAGTAAGAAAGCATCATACCAGTGTATGATGCTTTTTCTTTTATCTCTAAAAATCTGTGTTCTTCGGGGTCTGAAAGTTTCAATTCTATCTTTACAACCAAAACAGACTCCTTTGCAAAAGCGCCGAATTTTACTGGTTTACTAGAAAGCTGCAACTGTTCCATCAAGGAATCTCTTCCGAAGCTTTCCATACAGACTGACAGACTGGAAAAGACCATTTCTACTGAACTAACTTTCGTTTTCATATTTTTATAACGCCCCCTTTCACAAAACATCGATTTACTATGACATATTCTTCCAGCTTGCTTAAAATCTCTCTGCTTTCTATATCCTGATGCCATATCGCATAGATGGAATTCCTTACCGCATACTCTTTTTCTTTTTTGATTTATGATTTGCATCTAAGCAGCAAAAATCCCTATCTACTTCCTCTTGCATCACGCACTTGTGTCCATTCGCTAACCTCTTCCAATGGTATCCATACCGCAATTTCTTTGTTTTCTTTCCTTATGTCATTTCTTTTTGCATGAAAAATCTCAATACTATGGAACCAATCACCTTTTCCTTTCGTCAAAATGTAAAAAAGTTCCATGACCGGCAAACATTGTATTTCTTGGCAGTATCCAGTATAATAAAAGATAAATCCGAAGATAAGGAGGAATCACATGGAACTAACCGTTTTAATGGACAATCATACAGAAATAGATGTATATTATTTAGGCGAACCAGCGGTTTCTTATTGGATTCGCGCCGACGGAAAGCAATTTCTGTTTGATGCTGGTTACTCCGATGCATTTTTACATAATGCACAGGATATGAATATTGATGTGACTGTTGCCGACGCTGTCATTCTCTCCCACGGGCACAACGACCATACCGGAGGTCTGCGTGCACTTCTTTCCCATATGACCAACCGCACACCGCGGCTGATTGCACATCCTCATGCGCTTTCTCCCAAACATCTGGGCGGTATGGATATTGGCATGCCTTTGCCTTTGGATGTGTTATCCCATCATATGAAACTGACTCTCACCAAACAGCCTCTCTGGCTGACAGAGCGCTTGCTATTTCTGGGTGAGATTCCAAGAACGGTTGCCTTTGAACCGCCGGTTGCTATTGGAGAAACCTATCTGGCGGACGGAGATGTATGCTCTAAGTGACTTCTTAATCATGGTTTTTGTCATGGTTAGTGAAGCAGTCACTTAGAGCATTTTCATTTCAGGAGGTACAGCCATGAGAAACGAGAAAATCACCCCTCTGTATGAGCG
>DXEB01000051.1 GCA_019115165.1 Candidatus Anaerotignum merdipullorum
CTCGTTAAAAGAGTACACAGACCCGTTTACGGGTAGCAGAGGAGAATAAGGTAAAATAGACAGCCACTTTTAGTGGCTGCCTGTAATTGTAATGCGATGCCAAATCTTCGATATTCCCTTTTAGGGAATAAGCGCGTAATACCCCTTCTAGGGGTTGTTCAAACCACTAGTTTACTAGTGGTTTTGATTCAGATTTGTGTTACCAGCGGAAGCATGAAACAAAGAGATAAAAGGATAAAGGAGACCGGATTTTGATGATAAGTTTGGTTATTTGTTCGGCTGTGTTTGTAAAATGATCTTTGCATTTTTTGGAATGAACTATCCTTTATTTTCTTTTCAATGCGAAGGAACAGAAAATCATTTGTTTGAAAGCTCCAGGAAAAGAATATTTATTGGAAGTCAAGTATTATGATAATGCCGACGATGTGTAAGGGCAGGGCAAACATTTCCGATGATTTAGCGTATACACAAAACAAAATGACTGCTGAATCGAACGGCGAAGAAATCGGCTGACTTTTCTTCGCCACAAATGATAAGAAAGGATGGTCTATGACAAAATCAAGAAACAAAACAAGAAAAAGATGTTTGTTGTGATGGAAAATGAGCCGTTTCCTGCCCACATATGTTTATTTCTGCATTGTGTTCGAGAAATGGTGTAACAGCGATCTTTCAGGAAGAAGAGTATTTTTTGCAATCCACAAAAAAATTGCAGTTATCTGTATTTTTGATATACAGTTATCTGCATTGTGAAATAACACTTTCTGGTTAGGCTATGCTATGCTAGAAAAAAGAAAAAACCAAATATATGAAGGAGTGATTGATGATGTTGCGTCACAACAGTGGTTTTGGTACGAAGGCAATCCATGGCGGAAAAATGAAAGATACACAGTATGGTGCGTTGACAATGCCGATTTATCAGACGTCCACGTTTGCTTTTGATTGCTGCGAGCAGGGTGGCAGACGGTTTGCGGGAGAAGAAGACGGTTATATCTATACAAGGCTGGGAAATCCTTCTATCTCAGCGGTAGAAAATAAAATTGCTATTTTAGAAGGAGGAGAAGCCTGCGCAGCAGCGGGCAGCGGTATGGGGGCGATTTCTGCGTGCCTGTGGAGTATCGCCGCAGCCGGGAAGCATATTTTGGCAGATGAAACACTATATGGTTGCACCTTTGCCTTACTGCAGCATGGCATGACCCGTTACGGTGTGGATGTGACATTTATTGATACATCCGATCTGGAGGCGGTGAAAGCCAATTTGAAGGAAAATACCGTTTGTGTATATCTGGAAACGCCTGCAAATCCGAACTTGAAGATTGCGGATATTGCTGCCGTAGCAGAGATTGCACATGCTTATAATCCCAAAATCAAAGTCGTTTGCGATAATACGTTTGCTTCTCCGTATCTGCAGCGTCCACTGGAATTGGGGGCAGATGTTGTGGTACATTCTGCAACGAAATATCTGAATGGTCATGGCGATGTGATTGCCGGATTTGTAGTGGGAAAACAGGATTTTATTTCGGAAGTAAAGATGTTCGGTTTGAAAGATATGACTGGTGCAACCTTGGGTCCCTTTGAAGCATTTTTGATCCTGCGCGGATTGAAAACCTTGGAAATTCGTATGGAACGCCATTGTGCAAATGCAAAGGCGGTTGCAGAATATCTGGTAAAACAGGAAAAAGTGGAAAAGGTGTACTATCCCGGTTTGGCAGATCATCCGGGTCATGAGATTGCAAAAAAACAGATGAAAGATTTTGGTGCAATGATTTCTTTTGAAATCAAAGGAGGAAAAGAAGCCGGCATGAAATTTGTCAATAGTTTATCGATGATTCCGGTGGCAGTTTCTCTGGGAGATGCGGAGACGTTGATCCAGCATCCAGCATCTATGACACATTCAGCGTATAATGAAGAAGAACTGGAAGCAGCAGGTATCTCTGCTGGCTTGATTCGTTTGTCCGTGGGACTGGAAAACGTAGAAGATATTCTTGCCGATCTGGAAAGCGGATTTGCACAGATATAAAGAAGATGTAATTTATGGGAATGGTTGGAAAGATATTTTCCGATGGAAAAAGGCTCTATTGTACGGGGCATCTTCCTAAGAAAACAAAGAAAGCTGAAATCTTTGCATTGTAAAGATTTCAGCTTTCTTATTTTACCGAATTTTTATTAGGGCTGTTTTCTTCTGAAAACAGCTGTTGCAGTTCCCCTTAGGAAATCAAGGAAACGAAAAAACAATGTTCTCTTAAGGGGAAGCTGCTTATCAGTAGTACCTTTTTGCATCAATAGGTCTGTATGATTTGTTCCAGTATTTCGATAAATTCCAATGCTTTGAGAGAGAGGGGGGCTTCCTTCTTTTTGATCCAACCAATACACATATCCTCTGCTGGATCGGAAAGCGGGATAGCACAAACGCGCTGATCGCAATAGCCTTCTGGTAAAACACCGCTGCCGGTGGAAAGGGCGTTTGTATGAGCAACGATATTATAAAAAGTGGCTCGATCATTGATATAAATGATTTGTGGGAAGTCCAAATTTTGCTGTAAATTGGCTTCTTCAGAAAAATTTAACGAAATCTCATCCTTCTTTGTGAATACGACATAGGGATATGCCAACAGATCCTCTTGTGGGATTTCCGTTTTTTGGGCAAGAGGATGGGTTTTACTCAGAAATACATGGGGACGAATTCGTTTTAATTCATGGAATTCCAGTTTTTTGGAAGAAAATTGGCGATAGAGGGCGGCTTCTGTCATTTCGGAAAGGAAGATAATGCCTAGATCACTTTTGCCGCTTTGTACTTCATCCAGAACTTTACCCATTGGACACTCCTTAAAACCGAAGCGAAAATGTGCCATATCCTGTTTTTGAAGAAATTCTACGAAAGCTTTGGTGCAGAAAGGATAGCGCTGTGTACTGATGGAAAGGGAATTATTCTGGTCAAACTCCTTTTTGGTATAAAATCTGTGTACTTCTTTGCATTGTTCCCAGATTGGGCGAATTTTTGTTAAAAATTCCTGTCCCTCTTCCGTTAACGTAATGCCGCGATTGCTTCGGGAAAATATGGTGATTCCCATTTCCTCCTCTAATTCACGGATGGCGGTGGAAATGGCAGATTGGGACACAAACAGATGTTGAGACGCTTTATTCATGGAACCGTAATGATAGATTTCCATAATATATTCTAACTGAGATAATGTCATGGGGATCCGCCTCTTTTCTTAGTGAAATTTACTTTATTATAGCACAAGTTTTTTGCAGGGGAAAAGCAACTTTGCGATTGTGAGAGAAAATAGATATGACGAAAATAAATTTAATGTATTCCAGGAAGCAAAAGAAGTAGTCATCTATATGTTTTGGAGCAGTTTGATTGCACACATTGGGGATGGAATTGAGGATGAAAACAATTCTAATATGTGGTTTTGGCTGTCGGAGAAAGAAAAAAGGAAGCGAATCGATGCAGGTTATTCTGGAAAACTATGGTGGATGCTGCATGTATATGAAAAAGAGCTGGCAGCAAAGGCTTTGAAACAGAGAGCATTATCAGAGCAAATACTATTTTTGGTATTGACATTTTGAACTTTGAAATTCTGATTTCGATGGGAAAAGAAAAACGGAGTGGTAAATAGATCAGAGAATATTGAGGTTATATGGTCGGCTTGTTTAAGCAAGGAAGTGGAGATTCTGGGGAAACGGATCGTTTTAAGATTGCTTGAGGATCCATTCTGTATCGTAGAAATGATTTGACTAAACCAATTTGGATATCAATGAAACCGGATGTGCTTGATCTTTGTAATGGATGATTCAAAAGCGGAGGAGGTAGGGAAATGTTTCTGCAGATAAAGAGGCTTATTGATACAGGCAGTATTTCCAAAGAGATATTATCGGAGGGATAGAAGAATCATGTGTTGCAGATTCCATCTCTTTTGAACAAGCTATATCAATAAGCCAAAGCTGTTTCTTTTCTGCTTATTTCTGTGTTTGATACAAACATCCATCGCCTCCCATCCATGCAGTCATTTCTTCAATACGTTCCAAGGGGAATGGCGGTTGTGACAAAGGCTTCATGGCAATGGACATCAATTTCATGGGATTGTCATCTGCAGCGACGCGGTTGGAACTGAGATGTCCACAGCGGCGGCAGCGATGGATGACCGCCCATTCGCCGTTTTTTCGCACCCATACACCGACTGGATCCATGATACCGCCACATTCCGCGCTCCTATCTCCGGGTTCAATATCCAGATGCAAACTGCTCAGACAATTGGGACAGTGATTGCGATGGTCGCTTCCAGAACCGGCTGCAACAACCAAACGACCACAGACTTTACAGGTAAAGCTGTCTGTGCATGCATGCGTTTTATAATATCCTTTTATATATTGTTTTCTTTTATTTTCTCGATTCATTTGAGGGTCTCCTTTCTCTGAGAGGTGGATTGCAAGATTGCTTGCAGGTGCCTTTTTAAAGCATCTCGATATTTTTGCGTCAGCTTAAGATAATTCTGCCGTTCTTCGGCTGTCCATTCATTCCAGATGTTCTGTTCTATTTCAAATAGCGGGTAAACTTTTTCTTGTGCGAATGCTTTTCCTGCTTCTGTAAGACGGACGATGGTATTCCTGCCTTGACCGGCTTCGATGCGGACAATGCCGTCTTTTTCTAGTTTATGAAGAGCAGAATGGATGGTTTGTCTGCTGATGCCGGTTAATTTGCTGATTTCGCTTTGCAGACATTGGTCCCCTTTGCTGCAAATAACATATAAAATATTTTGTACACTATCGGAAATCCCCATCTTTACAGCTGCCTCATGATACAAGGCGTTGATTTCACCCGCTAAATAGGTATAGTGTTCTCCTGTTAAGTAATGCATCTCTTCATCTCCTTGTATGATTTCGTACATGTATCATTATATCTGATTTCGGACAAATGTCAACTTTTTTTTACAGGAGATACCATCAATAGGAGGAGAGCATTTTGTGTTTTGTAAAGAAGAAACAAGCAGAAGAGAGCGGAAGGATTGGTATTTTGAGAAAGGAAGGGGAATGATGTGTAGAGAAAGATTCAAAGCGAAAATATCAGAATCTATATATGCATGAAAAAACGCTGGAGACAAGGAAGAACATTCGGAAAACGCCGTGCAGCAAAAGGCGGTTTCAAAGGAACACAAAAATAACCAGGAACATAACTGATTTGTCAGCAAATGTGCCTGGTTATTGGTAAGTGATGCCAATCCTTGAAAGGATGCTGTCTTGGGATGAAGCAGGAAAGGGAAAATTCTTCTTTCATTATAATCATGAGAAACGGCATTTGCCTGTATTCATAGCCTGAGATGTTGTTTTCTCTTAGGGAGAAATAGATTTATTGTGGCGATTTCGCAAATGCATATATACGGTATTTTTGGAAATACCCAAATGTTCCGCAATGGTAATGACAGAATCTTTTAGGTTAAAAATACCTTTTTGATCTAGGATATGAATAATTTCTTTGTTTTTGTTGGAAGAGGTGATAGCAGGGTTATTGTATACGGTTTTTTTCGCCCGCTCCAAGGCTTCCAACATCAATTCTTCTGTATTTTCTACGAAGGTTTCTGAAATATGCTCCTGTTCCGTATGCGCGAGAGGGTGGAATGCCTGCAACAGCGCATGGAACGGTGTGTGCAAATAGAAATTGATACAAAAGAGACCAATAATTTGCTGGTTTACACCCAGAATGGCAGAGGTTGTTGCTTTAAACGTTTCCCCGCGTTTATTTTTTGCAAAATAGGTAACGTGACGCAATTGCGGATCTGCCAGCATTTTATTCAGAAATGAGAGCGTGGTTTCTGAAATAGGGGCGCCTGCCTGCCGTCCGGAAAGATACCCGTTAACGATTTTCATAACGGAAGAATCTAAATGTTCCAGGTTATGAATGATGATTTCACAGCATTCGCCCCAAAATTCTCCCAGTCCATCTGCAATTGCAGCATACGAATGTAAGATCAGGCGATCTTCTTTGGTCAGAACGACCGTATAATGTTCCAAAATAGATGCCTCCTTTCAATGAATGGCATTCAATGAATAATAGTATATCCAGTATACTTGGTTTGAGTCAACTTATCAATATCAAACTGCAATAATTCGAGAGAATCAAATTTCCAACACATAAAAAACACCCCTCTGTCTGAGACAAAGGGGTAATGAGTCACTCGGGACTCGAACCCGAGACACCTGGATTAAAAGTCCAGTGCTCTACCAACTGAG
>DXEB01000052.1 GCA_019115165.1 Candidatus Anaerotignum merdipullorum
CTGTTGTTTTGATTTTACCATGGTACAACAGATTGGTTACCTGGTTTCTCAACAGCGCTTTTCTCTGCGCAGATGTTTTACCAAGTTTTCTGTATCCGGATGCATGCATAGTTGAATCCTCCTTGTTCTCACCTGCGAAACTGACCCCGGCAGCACTGCTCATCGGGCTTATGTGTGTCGTAATTTCGCAGTAACTTCATATCCTAACCGATTATTCGTCACTGGGCTTTAATGCTAATCCCAGTTCCGCCATTTTATTCAATACTTCTTCCAGGGACTTGCGACCCAGGTTTCTTACTTTCATCATTTCTTCTTCCGTCTTATTTGCCAGATCTTCCACGGTATTGATTCCTGCGCGTTTCAGGCAGTTATAAGAACGAACGGACAAATCCAGTTCTTCAATACTCATTTCCAGAACTTTTTCTTTCTTGCCCTCTTCTTTTTCCACCATAATAGAAGCATCTTTTGCATTGTCGGAAAGGTCAATGAACAAATTCAGATGTTCATTCAAAATTTTCGCGCCATAGCTTACCGCGTCATCTGGCGCAATGGTTCCGTTTGTCCAAACTTCCAAAGACAATTTATCATAGTCGGTAATCTGACCAACACGTGTATTTTCCACCAAGAAATTCACTCTAGTTACCGGTGTGAAAATACTGTCTACCGGAAGCATGCCGATTGGCTGATCGTCTTTCTTGTTCTTATCCGCACCAATGTAGCCACGCCCTTTTGTGATGGTAATTTCCATGTACAGCTTGCTGTTGGGACCACCGGACAATGTTGCAATGTGGTGATCGGGATTGAGAATCTCAATGTCGCTGTCCGCTTTGATATCGGATCCTTTGACTTCTCCTTCGCCCTCCATGTCAATATACGCAATCTTGGGTTCGTTGCCTTCACTAGTGTTTTTAATTGCCAACCCCTTCAGATTCAGAATAATCTCCGTCACGTCCTCTTTTACGCCGGGAATGACGCTGAACTCATGAAGCACGCCGTCAATTTTTACGTTGCTTACTGCCGCGCCGGGCAGAGAAGAAAGCAAAATACGTCTTAAGGAATTTCCCAGTGTTGTGCCATAACCTCTTACCAGAGGTTCCACTACAAACTTGCCATACGTTCCATCCGGTGCCATCTCAGCAATTTCAATGCGAGGTTTCTCAAATTCAAACACTCATTCAAACCTCCCTTTTTTATATTAGATGCCGCAAGGAGATGCCTTGCGGCTTTATCATGGACTTCACTGCGCAATCGATGTGAATTATTTGGAGTACAATTCGACAATCAGTGTTTCCTCTACAGGAACATCAATCTGTGTTCTTGTGGGTTTTGCCAATACTGTTCCGCTCAATGCATCATGGTTTGCAGACAGCCATTCCGGTACCAGTCTGCCGTCTGTCACTGCCAGTACATCTTTGTATCTCTGAATGGTTTTGTATTTTTCTTTTACTTCCACAACATCGCCAACTTTTACCTGGTAAGACGGGATATCCACCGGCTTTCCGTTTACTGTAACATGTTTGTGGCGAACAATCTGTCTTGCTTCTTTTCTCGTTCTGCCATAGCCCAGACGGAACATTACGTTGTCCAGTCTCATTTCCAGCAGCATCAGCAGGTTTTCACCAGGGATACCTTCTTTTTTTGCAATTTTTTCTGCCTGTGCATAGTATCCTCTGAACTGTTTTTCCAGTACGCCATAGATGAATTTCGCTTTCTGTTTTTCTCTCATCTGCAGACCGTACTCGCTCATTTTTCTGTTTGCTTTCAAGTTCTGTTTTTTGGATTTTTTATCAATACCCAGATAGATGGGATCCAGATTTAAGGATCTGCATCTTTTCAATACCGGTACTCTATCTCTAGCCATTACTTCTACACCTCCTGAAAATTATACTCTTCTGCGTTTGGGCGGTCTGCAGCCGTTGTGCGGAACGGGTGTTACATCGCGGATCAGTGTAACATCCAAGCCAGCTGCCTGCAGTGCACGGATCGCCGCTTCGCGACCGCTGCCGGGACCTTTTACGAAAACTTCTACTGTTTTCAGACCATAGTCCGCTGCAGCTTTTGCAGCAGTATCCGCTGCCATCTGTGCAGCATAAGGAGTCGATTTTCTGGAACCTCTGAAGCCCAGCTGCCCTGCGCTTGCCCAGGAGAGCACATTGCCTACAGCATCGGTAATGGTAACAATCGTATTGTTAAACGTGGACTGGATATGTGCCTGACCGCGTTCTACTCTTCTTTTATCACGGCGTCTGCGAGTGGTTGTCTTTTTCACAGTTTTCTTTGCCATTTCTTCAAACCTCCTTCATGAAATCAATTATTTCTTCTTGTTCGCAACAGTCTTTCTAGGACCTTTTCTTGTTCTTGCGTTTGTTTTTGTTTTCTGACCTCTTACAGGCAGTCCCTTTCTATGGCGGATGCCTCTGTAACAGCCGATTTCAATCAGTCGTTTGATATTCAGAGCGATTTCTCTTCTCAGATCACCTTCTACGGTCTGTGTTCTGTCGATCACTTCACGGATTCTGGATACTTCGTCATCCGTCAAATCTCTTACTCTTGTATCCAGGTCTACGCCTGCTTCTTTCAGAATACGAACAGCACTGGAGTGGCCAATGCCATAAACGTATGTCAAACCAACTTCAATGCGTTTCTCTCTTGGTAAGTCTACACCAGCAATACGTGCCATGTATATCTTGCACCTCCTATGATACTCACTTTTCTCTATCTAAAAAATATCTTGAACCTGTTATTCGCATAAATATTAAGATTGTAAGCGTTGGGCATTACAAACGGGATGAACAGCCGTCAGTCTGCCTGCTGCTCCCGCTGTTAACTGTATGCTCCTTCGTCATACCTTGACGGATTTACCAACGGCTTCCAAGGACGTTTACCCTCAGAGCGCCATAACGAAATCATCAGCCTTGTTTTTGTTTATGCTTGGGATTTTCACAAATGACCATTACACGACCTTTTCTTTTGATGATTCTGCATTTTTCACACATCGGTTTTACAGATGGTCTTACTTTCATTGTGATCGCTCCTTCCTTATTTCGCTCTCCAAATGATTCTGCCCTTTGTCAGATCATATGGGGACATTTCTACTAACACTTTATCTCCAGGTAGAATACGAATGAAATTCATCCGCAGTTTTCCAGAGATATGCGCCAAAATCTGATGGCCGTTTTCCAGTTCCACCTGAAACATGGCGTTCGGTAATTTTTCCAACACGGTTCCTTCTACTTCAATTACGTCATTTTTTGACAAGACTAAGAACCTCCTTAAATGATGTTTCCGCCGACTTCTTTGTACCTTTGAATGGCTTTCGCAATATCCGCATTTAAGATATATGCGTGTTTTGCCAGTTTATCAGCCAAAGCGGTATCCACGTACCCGGTCGGCTGTACATGTATTTTCTTTTTGCGCTTAGGCTTTTCCAACCTCCGGCGTTTGCCGTCTGCCAGATATACATAATTTCCTTCTACAGAAAGCACAATCAGTACATCGCCTTTGTCATGCCCGCTTTTGGAATAAACCACTTGCCCGCTCTGATATTCCATCGTTCTCACCTCATTGCCGTTATTGGATCACGTACGGACTGGACCTTTCGGTCACCATCAAAACGGTGCGTTTGTCCGCGAGTTCTCCTCGCCGAAGCTGCTCTCGCCGCTCCCCGTTTTTTCATGGGCTTTTGCGTCTTTCCCACATTCCAATCAGGCATCCAACCCATGGATAATCGATTTTGTAATCTCATCTATCGGTTGTGTGCCGTCTACTTCTATCAAAATACCTTCTTTTTCATAAAAGCCTACCAGAGGTTCGCTCTGCTCGTGGAATGTCTGAATTCTTTTTTTTCCTGCTTCCACAGTATCATCTTTTCTCTGTGTCAGCTGTTCACCACACACATCGCAGATGCCCTCTTTTTTCGAAGGCAGGAACATTTTATTGTACGTTGCACCACATTTGGGGCAGGTCTGTCTTGCTGTCAGTCTTTCCAGCATCACTTCATCCGGCGCATTGATATAGACCACTTTATCCAATGTCACCATTTCTTCCAGTTTTTCTGCCTGTACAACGGTACGGGGAAACCCGTCCAAAATAAAACCATTTTTGCAGTCGTCTTTTTTAATTCTTTCTTTCACAATTGCAATAATCAGCTCATCGGACACCAATCCACCGGCAGCCATAATTGATTTTGCCTGATTTCCAAGTTCTGTTCCTTTTGCCACTTCTTCTCTGAGCATATCGCCTGTCGAAATATGAGCGATACCGTAATGTTTCACCAGTCGTGCTGCCTGCGTGCCCTTACCGGCTGCGGGCGCACCAATGAGTACCAATTTCATACGATTAACCTCTTTTCTTTATAGGCCTTCTCTTTGTTTTTCTCCCCGTAACAACCGGCGGGAAAATGCTCGGTGCATTCCCCCTGCGGTTGCTGTTATTCGCTCAAAAATCCTTTATAGTGACGCATCAGCAACTGGCTTTCCAGCGCTTTGATAACATCCAGTGTAACACCAACAACGATGATCAGCGTCGTTCCACCAAATCCAACGTTGACTTGGAAAATCCACTGTAACACTACCGGTACCATAGCCAATATTGCATAGCAAATTGCACCCACCAGTGTGATTCGATTTACCACTCTTGTAATATAGTCGCTGGTAGGCTGACCAGGTCTGATACCAGGTATAAATCCACCATTTTTCTTCATATTCATCGCAATCTCATTCGGGTTGATCACGATGGACGTATAAAAATAGGTGAAGAAAATAATCAAGATAATATACAGACACGCACCAATGGGATGTGTCATATTTAATACTTCAATGACTTTTGTAAAAATTTCGCCTTTGTTCGGTATAAAATTCCCGATCTGCTGCGGGAACTGCAACAACGAAATCGCGAAAATAATGGAAATAACGCCGGAAGTATTTACTTTAATTGGCATTGTCGTACTTCTGCCGCTTGCCTGCTTCCGTCCGACCATCTTAGAGGAATACTGCACTGGCAGTCTTCTTTCCCCACGATTGACACAGACAATAAATGCCAGCACAATCAGCAAAATAATCAGGATTGCCGCAACCTTTGCAGCGCCTACCGCGCCGGAACCGGAAATCATATAGTACAGACTTGCGGCTCCCATAGGCAAACCGGAAACGATGTTGATAAAAATAACCATAGAAGAACCATTGCCAATTCCCTGCGCTGTGATCTGCTCCGCCAGCCACATAACAAATGTGGAGCCGCATACCAGGGCAACCACAGAAGCAACATAGTAGAGCATGCTGCTTTCCACAAACATGTTCTGATACATATATGTTAACCCAATTCCCTGGATGAGCGCAAGTATTACTGTCAAATATCTACTATAAGATTGTAATTTCTTTCTTCCTTCCGGACCTTCTTTGGACAGTTGTTCAAATTTGGGAACAGCAATTCTCAACAACTGCATAATAATGGAAGCGTTGATATAAGGTCCAATCCCCATTGCGAAAATGGACCAGCTGGAGTTTGCACCGCCTGCAATCATGCTATATAGTGTCCCAACCCCTGCAGCTTCTCTTGCCGCAACGACGCTTGCCGCATCAATGCCAGGTAATGCAATCTGTGTACCCAATCGAATGATTGCGAAAATCATCAGTGTATACAGAATTTTGTATCTAATTTCTTTCGTTTTCCAGGAGTTAACGAAAATTTTAATCAATTAAATCACCTCTGCTTTACCGCCGGCTGCTTCGATTTTTTCCTGAGCTGTTTTGCTGTAGAAGTTTACTTTCACGGTTAGCTTTCTTTCCAGATCGCCTTCCCCAAGAATCTTTACACCGTCTCTAGGATTACTGATCAAACCTACGGCTTTCAAAGCATCGATATCTACCACTGTATCATTTTCGAATACATTCAACATGCTAACGTTGATTGCAACAATTTCTTTGCTATTTCTGCATGTGAAGCCTCTTTTCGGCAGTCTTCTGTATAAAGGCATCTGACCACCTTCGAAGCCGCATTTGCCGCCGGAACCGGAACGCTGACCCTGACCTTTATGTCCTCTGCCTGCTGTTTTACCGTTACCGGACGCATGACCTCTGCCTCTTCTCCAATTTTTATCTCTGGAGCCTTCCGCAGGTCTCAATTCGCATAAGTTCATTTTGGCACCTCCTAACATTAAATCTCTTCCACTTTTACAAGGTGGCTAATCTGATGAATCATGCCTCTGATAGCCGCGTTGTCCTGTTGAATGACACTGCTGTTGGTCTTTCTCAGACCCAGCGCCTGTACTGTCTTTTTATGTTTCGGAATTGCTCCGATTGTAGATTTCACCAATGTGATTTTAATTTCTGCCACTGTCAATTCCTCCTTAACCTAAGAGTTCTTCCACAGTAATGCCGCGCAGTTTTGCAACCGCTTCGGGAGTTGTCACTCTGGACAGCCCTTCAATGGTTGCGCTTACAACATTGCGTTTGTTATTGGAACCCTGGGATTTCGCTCTGATATTGCGGATACCAGCCAATTCCAACACCGCACGCGCAGGACCGCCGGCGATGATACCGGTACCTTCTGCAGCCGGCATCAGCAGTACGCTTGCGCTTCCGTACTTACCTGTTACATCATGATAAATGCTGTCAAATTCATTTCTTTCTACTTTGATGATGTTTTTCATCGCGTCTTCTTTCCCTTTGCGAATTGCATCGGGGATTTCAGCCGCTTTGCCCATGCCGCAGCCTACATGACCGTTGCCGTCGCCAACAACAACCAGTGCGGAAAATCTCATGGTACGACCGCCTTTTACAACCTTTGTAACACGGTTGATGGAAACTACTTTATCTTTCAGATCTAAAGTGCTTGGATCGATTTTCTTCAACTTACTTTCCTCCTTGCCTTAGAATGTCAAACCGGCTTCTCTTGCCGCATCCGCCAGGGCTTTGATCTTGCCATGGTAAACGAAACCGCCGCGGTCAAATACAACTTCTGTGATACCTTTTTCTACTGCTTTTTTCGCAATCGCCGTACCAACTGCCGCTGCTGCTGCAACTGTATCGGTATGTTCCAATGTGCTTGCGATTTCAGGTTCCATGGTGGAAGCTGCTGCCAGTGTATGATGTGCAACGTCGTCAATAATCTGTGCATACATATGTTTATTGGACCGGAATACTGCCAGTCTAGGTCTCATCGCGGTGCCTTTTACATGATTACGGATTCTGTAATGTCTTTTTTTACGAGCCGCTGCACGAGATGGCTTGTTAATCATCGTATTTTCACTCCGTTTCTTTCAAATCAGTCACTTTCCGATATAAACAATTTCACCCGCATCAGGTCAATTATTTCTTACCGGTCTTACCAACTTTACGTCTAATATATTCGTCAGAGTATTTAATGCCTTTGCCTTTATAGGGTTCGGGGGGACGTTTTGTTCTGATTTCCGCAGCAAACTGTCCAACTTTTTCTTTGTCAATACCCTTAACAATGATTTTGTTTGTGCCTTCTACGGTTGTTTCAATGCCTTCGGGATCTTCCATTTCTACCGGATGGGAGTATCCCAGCGTCAGGGTCAGCTTTTTGCCGGATTTTGCAGCTCTGTAACCAACACCGTTGATTTCCAGTACTTTTTCATATCCCTGTGTTACACCAACAATCATGTTGAAGATCAGGGTTCTTGTCAAACCGTGTAATGCTTTGTTTTTCTTCAGGTCATTGGGTCTGGTTACCACAATCTGACCGTCTTGCATTGCGATATGCATGTCAGCGGATAATTTTCTCTCCAGCGTACCTTTGGGACCTTTTACAGTCATCAGATTGCCTTCGCCAATTTTTACTTCCACACCGGCAGGTACTGCTACAGGCAATTTACCGATTCTAGACATGGTCTGCACCTCCTAATATTCTTCGTCTATCTTACCAGATGAAGGCAACAACTTCGCCGCCCACGCCTGCTTTTCTCGCTTCTTTATCTGTCATCAAGCCCTGGCTTGTGGAAATAATTGCAATTCCCAGACCACCCAGAACTCTCGGCAATTCATCTTTGCCCGCAAACACTCTCAAACCGGGTTTTGAGATTCTCTTCAGCCCTTTGATTACTTTTTCATTTTTATCTGCACCATATTTCAGGCTGATACGAAGTGTGGATTTGATTCCGTCTTCAATCACTTCATAGCCTTTGACATAACCTTCTTTTGTTAAAATGTCCGCAATTGCTTTCTTCATCTTGGAAGAAGGAACATCTACTGTATCGTGTTTTGCAACATTACCGTTTCTGATTCTTGTGAGCATATCTGCGATAGGGTCGCTCATGGACATTATGAATTCCTCCTTTCTTCTTACCAGCTTGCTTTCTTTACGCCGGGAATCTGACCTTTATATGCCAATTCACGGAAGCAAATACGGCAAATTCCATATTTTCTCAGCACAGCGTGGGGTCTGCCGCACACTCTGCAACGTGTGTAAGCTCTTGTAGAGAATTTAGGTTTTCTCTGCTGCTTTACAACCATAGATGTTTTAGCCATTTTTGTCCCTCCCTTTTTATTTTGCGAATGGCATACCGAACAATCTCAGTAATTCTCTTGCTTCTTCGTCTGTTTTCGCTGTTGTTACAAATACGATGTCCATACCTCTGATTTTGTCTACTTTATCGTATTCGATTTCCGGGAAAATCAACTGTTCTTTGATCCCCATTGTGTAGTTACCTCTGCCGTCAAAGCTGTTTGCTTTCACGCCACGGAAGTCACGCACACGAGGCAGCGCAATGTTGATCAGTCTGTCCGCGAATTCGTACATTCTGTCGCCTCTGAGGGTAACCTTGCAGCCGATGTTCATGCCTTCACGCAGCTTAAAGTTTGCAACGGATTTTTTCGCTTTGGTTACCAGTGGTTTCTGACCGGAGATGATCGCCATATCTTTTACCGCGCCATCCAGCACTTTCGCATTTTCTCTGGCTTCTCCAACACCCATATTGATAATGATTTTTTCAATTTTGGGTACTGCCAGTGTATTTTTATATGAAAACTTTTTCATCATTTCAGGGATAATTTCTGCATTGTAGAAATCTCTTAATCTGCTCATTGTTTACCTCCTTTCACAGGGATTAGTCGATTACTTCGCCTGTTTTTTTCGCTACTCTCACTTTTTTGCCGTCTTTGATCATGGTACCCAGACGGGTTGCTTTGCCATTATGCAGGTACATTACGTTGGAAGCGTGAATGGAACCTTCTTTTTTCACAATGCCGCCCTGCTGATTCTGCATGGAGGGTTTTGTGTGTTTGGAAACCATGTTTACGCCTTCTACGATAACACGGTTGTTTTTTCTGTCTACATGAAGGATTTTGCCTTCTTTGCCTTTTTCTTTACCAGCGATCACAACTACTTTATCGCCTGTTTTCAATTTCATGTTCGCCACCTAGCACACCTCCTTATAATACTTCCGGTGCCAGAGAAAGAATCTTCATGAACTGTTTCTCTCTCAGCTCTCTTGCAACGGGTCCAAAGATACGAGTACCTCTGGGGTTTTTATCTTCCTTGATGATAACCGCTGCATTTTCGTCAAATCTGATATAGCTGCCGTCTGCTCTGCCTACAGGATGAACCGTTCTAACAACAACTGCTTTCACAACGTCTCCTTTTTTCACAACGCCACCGGGTGTTGCGTCTTTAACCGCAGCTACGATAATATCGCCAACTCCTGCATATCTTCTGGTGGAACCACCCAGCACTCTGATGCAAAGGAGTTCTTTTGCTCCTGAATTGTCTGCCACTTTCAATCTGGTTTCTTGCTGAACCATGTCATTTCCTCCTCTCTGCAGGATTATTTTGCTTTTTCGATGATGCTTACCAGTCTCCATCTCTTGTCTTTAGACAAGGGTCTTGTCTCCATAACCTTTACACGGTCACCGATGCCGCATTCATTCTTTTCGTCATGCGCTTTCAGCTTGTATGTTCTGTTCACAATTTTACCATACAAAGGATGTTTTACTTTATCTTCCACAGCAACCACGATGGTTTTGTCCATTCTGTCGCTGACTACTCTGCCCACTCTGGTTTTCCGAAGATTTCTTTCTTCCACGTTGTGTGCCTCCTTTCGCTAACCGTATTGTTTTATTTTGCCGCTCTTGCTTTTTGTGTCATAATTGTCTGGATTCTTGCGATGTTCTTGCGAACTTCCTTGATTCTTGCTGTATTATCCAACTGATTGGTTGCATTCTGGAATCTCAGGTTGAACAGTTCTTTCTTAGCGGAAACAAGGTCCTTCTGTAATTCATCTGCAGTTTTACCCATCAATTCATTTACATAACCTTTTGTTTTCACTGATGATCACCTGCCATTTCTGCTGCTTCTGCCTTGGAAACGATTTTGCATTTGATCGGCAGTTTGTGGATTGCCAGTCTCAATGCTTCTCTTGCGGTTTCTTCAGCAACGCCGCCGATTTCAAACATAATTCTGCCGGGTTTTACTACTGCTACCCAATATTCGGGAGCACCTTTACCAGAACCCATACGAGTACCAATGGGTTTTGCGGATACGGGTTTATCGGGGAAAATCTTGATCCAAACGTCACCGCCACGTTTGATATGTCTTGTCATCGCAACACGTGCCGCTTCAATCTGATTGGAAGTAATCCAAGTAGGTTCCATAGCCATAATTCCGAAGTCGCCGTAAGTAACTTTGTTTCCTCTGTATGCGCGACCTTTCATGGAGCCTCTTTGCTGTTTACGATGTTTTACTCTTTTCGGCATTAACATAATTACTTAGCGCCTCCTTCCTTTTTTTCTGCTTTTACAGGAAGTACCTCACCTTTGTAAATCCAAACTTTTACGCCCAGTTTGCCATATGTGGTGTCTGCTTCCGCAAAGCCATAGTCAATATCTGCGCGCAGTGTCTGCAGAGGGATGGTACCTTCATGATAGGTTTCTGTACGTGCAATATCTGCGCCGCCCAGACGACCGCTAACCGCTGTCTTAATCCCTTTTGCACCGAACTTCATCGTTCTGCCCATCGCCTGTTTCATTGCGCGGCGGAATGTGACACGGTTTTCCAACTGCAACGCAATATTTTCTGCTACCAGCTGCGCATCTGTTTCCGGTCTTTTGATTTCTTCGATGTTGACAGATACTTTCTGTGTGGTCATTTTCTGGATTTCCGCTTTCAGCTCTTCAATCGCCTGACCGTTCTTTCCGATTACAATACCGGGTTTTGCTGTATATACGCTAATCTTTACTCTGCCTGCGGTTCTTTCGATCGCAATTTTGGAAACGCCTGCTGTGTAAAGTTTTTTCTTGATGAATTTTCTGATTTTAACGTCTTCTACCAGGTAATCAGCAAAGTCTTTTTCAGCATACCATTTGGTATCCCAATCTTTGATGATACCGACTCTTAATCCATGTGGATTTACTTTCTGTCCCATTGTATACCTCCTTATCTCTCATTGAGAATGATGGAAATGTGGCAAGATCTTTTCAGAATACGGTAAGCTCTGCCCTGCGCTCTGGGGCGGATTCTCTTCATGGTAGGACCCTGATCCGCGCTTACCTCTTCCACATACAGTTTGCTCACGTCCATGCCCAAATTGTTTTCTGCGTTTGCCATTGCGGATTTCAGAACTTTCCCAATGATCTCAGCCGCATATCTGGGAGAATAATTCAACATCGCTGCTGCTGTTGCAACATCTTTGCCTTTGATCTGGTCTAAAACAATTTTTGCTTTTGTCGCAGGAATACCAACGTATTTTGCAGTAGCGTGGGGTCTTTTTTCTTGTGTTGCAATATTTCTTTCTTTCTTGACTTGGCTTCTATGACCTTTTGCCATGAACGAAACCTCCTTTCGTATCAAACTCTATTAGCGAACTCTCGATTTCTTTTCTGCGTCTTTGCCGTGGCCTCTGTATGTTCTGGTCAAAGCGAACTCGCCCAGTTTGTGGCCTACCATATCTTCTGTAATATATACAGGAACATGTCTTCTGCCGTCATAAACCGCGATGGTGTGACCGATCATATCGGGGTAGATGGTAGAACGGCGAGACCATGTTTTGATTACGTTCTTTTCGCCTGCTGCGTTCATTGCATCAATTTTCTTCAGCAGATGATCGTCAGCGAAAGGTCCCTTTTTCAGTGATCTGCTCATGATTTCATCCTCCTTGTTTCATGCTCTGTGCTCATGCGGCACATCGAAATGCATCAGCCGTTTCTGCGGCGAATGATATATTTATTGGAAGCTTTGTGTTTGTTTCTGGTCTTGTAACCCATTGCAGGTTTGCCCCAAGGTGTCATCGGAGACGGACGACCGATCGGCGCTCTGCCTTCCCCACCACCGTGCGGGTGATCGTTCGGGTTCATGACGGAACCTCTTACGGTAGGTCTGATACCCATGTGACGTTTTCTGCCGGCTTTCCCGATGTGAATCAATTCGTGGTCAATATTGCCCACCTGACCAATCGTCGCTCTGCACTCGATTGGCAACAATCTCATTTCGCCAGAAGGCAATTTCACCGTTGCATATTTTCCTTCTTTTGCCATCAGCTGTGCAACGTTACCAGCGGAACGAACCAGCTGTCCTCCCTTGCCGGGTTTCATTTCAATGTTATGAATATTCGCACCAACAGGGATTTTGCTCATCGGCAGGGTGTTGCCCAGTTTTACTTCTGCATCCGGACCGTTCATTACGTGATCCCCTACCTGCAGACCAACAGGCGCCAAAATATAGGATTTGGTACCGTCAGCATATGCGATCAGCGCAATATTTGCTGTTCTGTTGGGATCGTATTCAATTGCTTTTACGGTTGCCGGGATCCCATCTTTGTTGCGTTTGAAGTCTACCAATCTGTATTTGATAGAAGAACCGCCGCCTTTATGGCGAACTGTGATTTTACCCTGATTGTTTCTGCCGGAGTTTTTCTTCAGGTGTACTACCAAAGATTTCTCGGGCGTGGATTTTGTAATTTCATCAAATGCGGACACTGTCATGTGTCTTCTGGACGGTGTGTATGGCTTATATCTTTTAATTGCCATTTCTTCCACTCCTTTCGATCATTATCTATCTGTCTACACGTTTCCGTGTGTTTTGTAAAGTTGCCCTTCTTCCCGATGAATGCTTACATTCCCTGGAAGATTTCGATGTCTTTGCTGTCAGCAGTCAGTTTTACCACTGCTTTTTTGAATTTCTTTGTTTTACCGAAGATATACCCTCTTCTTTTGGGTTTGCCGCTGTAGTTCATGGTGTTCACAGCTGCTACCTTTGCCCCTTCAAACATTTTTTCCACAGCGTCTTTCACCTGTGTTTTGGTTGCATCCGGGTGAACCAGGAAGGTATATTTTTTCTCGTCCATCACAGCCATACTGTTTTCTGTGATTACGGGTTTCAAGATTACGTCATAATATTTCAGGTCTGCCATTATGCGTACACCTCCTCGATTTTCGCTACCGCATCTTTTGTTACAACCAGTGTGTTGTATTTCAGCAGGTCGTAAACGTTGATTGTGCTTACGGAAGCTGTTTTTACATCAGGGATGTTTCTTGCGGACAGCATTACGTTTGTATTGGTGCCGTCCATCACGATCAGCGCTTTGCCGCAGTTGATGTTTGCCAGCACTTTTGCCATCTCTTTTGTTTTTACTTCTGTCAGATTCAATTCATCCAATACGATGATTTTGCCTTCTGCTACTTTGGTAGACAGCGCGGACTGCAGCGCCAGTCTTTTCACCTTCTTATTCAGTTTGAAGGAATAATCTCTGGGCTTGGGAGCGAATACGACGCCGCCGCCAACCCACTGCGGGGAACGGATGGAGCCGTGTCTTGCTCTGCCTGTACCTTTCTGTCTCCAAGGTTTTCTACCACCGCCACGTACTTCTGCACGTGTTTTTGTGCTCTGTGTGCCCTGTCTCTGATTTGCCAGATACTGAACTACCGCCAGGTGCATCACATGTTCATTTGCTTCTATTCCGAAAATAGCGTCATTCAGTTCAATGGAACCTACCTGTTCGCCATTCATGTTCATTACTGCAACGTTTGCCATGTTAGTTTCCTCCTTTCGTAAAGTTTATCAAGCCTTTACGCTGTCTTTGATTACCAGAACAGAACCTTTGGGACCGGGTACTGCGCCTTTGATCAGCAGCAGGTTCTTTTCTGCATCAGCACGAACGATTTCCAGGTTCTGAATGGTTACTTTCACGCTGCCCATGTGACCAGGCATTCTTTTGCCTTTTTTCACACGGCTGGGTGTTGCGGAAGAACCCATGGAACCAACTACTCTATGAGATTTGGAACCATGACCCATGGGACCTCTCTGTGCGTTGTATCTCTTAATTGTGCTCTGGAAGCCTTTTCCTTTGGAAACGCCGCTTGCGTCTACTTTATCGCCTGCTGCGAATACATCCGCTTTGATTTCTGCGCCAACTTCGTATGCGCTTGTGTCTTCCAGTCTGAATTCTTTCAGATATTTCTTTGCGGTCACGCCTGCCTTGTCGAAGTGACCTTTTTTCGGTTTGGTAACCTGTTTTGCTTTTGCGTCCTTAAAACCAACCTGAATCGCTTCATAGCCGTCGTTTTCCATTGTTTTCTTCTGGATCACAACGCAGGGACCTGCTTCAAGAACGGTAACCGGTACCAGTACACCGTTTTCTGTGAAAACCTGTGTCATACCGATTTTCTTAGCCATAATAGCCTTTTTCATGTAGTTGCACCTCCTAAGTTTCTACAGCGGATTGCTCTCTTTCGAGAGGAATCATACTAGATTCATATAAGAGTTTGCATGAAAGCTGTTTCTTATATAAACCAGTGTTTTGGATTGTTTCTTTTTTATTTTTTATTTGAAATCAGCGGTCGTTGCGTTCCGTCTGTGATTTCCGAATGATGATTTATTTCATTACTTTCAGTGTAATGTCTACCCCTGCAGGCAGATCCAGACGGCTCAGTGCGTCTGCTGTTTTTGCAGTCGGGCTCAGAATATCAATCAATCTCTTATGTGTTCTCATTTCGAACTGTTCTCTGGAGTCTTTGTACTTGTGTACCGCTCTGATGATGGTCACAACTTCCTTCTTTGTGGGAAGTGGGATCGGACCACTGATCTGCGCTCCTGTTTTCTTTGCTGTTTCAATGATCTGCGCTGCAGACTGATCGATCAGCTTGTGATCGTAAGCTTTGAGACTGATTCTGATTTTTGGGTTAGCCATAAAAAAAGTCCCCTCCTTTTCGTACTTTAACTTTCAGCACGACAAGTGGTGACTGCACACTTATCCGGGTGTATCCTGCAACGAAAGATACGCAAAGCTGTCCTGTCGAAACAGCTTACCCTAAATATTCAGTACAGTGACCTTGTCGCCCGGTTTCTTGAACTGGACATCGCTCCTCGGAAAAACCCTCTAGCCGCTCATTTCGGCTATCAGCAACCTTCCGTATCAACACTCTATGTCACAACATAGATTAGTATAAACGATACCCCTTTTTTTTGCAAGCTTTTTTTTGCATTTTTTCATGATATTCTTATGAAAAATATCTTCAAATTCCGCAACAAAATTGTGCATATCGCATAAATCCGTAAGATTTATATCTGCTATACATTCTTTTCATTCGTATTTCTGTCGAAAATCCTGTTTTTATTTTGTGATTTCTTACTTAGGCGTTTGCCTTTTTCCTCCACACTTGCCTTCCAAATGCACACCGTATGTTCCATCTCTGCTGTCATAACATGATCGAATCTTTTCGCACTTGCATTGTATTTCTGTCAAAAGAGATTGCCATGTAACCATACTTGCTTCTATTATTTTTATAGAACGCTGCCATTGCTATATGTACAAGCGGTTCTATCACTCGTAACACAGTAGATGCGGACAGTCTCGGAGATACATGATAGACAACCGGAGAAAAAACATTTCAATATCAGATGCTGACTTCTGCATGAATCTTCTTTGCACTCTATCATTGACTCAGAAAGCAAATTCATTGCAGGATGATTGGCTGCCACGAAATAATCACGGCAGCCAAACCAGTAACTTGATTGCTATTATCCCTTTCCATGCTGACGCTTTCCGCATCTATTGCTAATGGTTTATGAGATGAGAGCTTTACAGGCATCCCTTTCTGTCTGCCATTCTTCATCTATATAGCAGCAAATATAGCAGCAAAACGGAGAATCGAATTCTTCTGTTCGGTCTTTTTTCTGGATACGCACGAGCAATCCTTGTGCATTGTTTTCTCAAACGACCGCTTGTCTCGCTTCTGATTAAAATGTTTTTCTTCCTTAAATAAATAATTGGGGTGCATGCAAAGCAGATATTCTCTTGATTTCCCTTTTCTCCTGTTTGCCTTTACCCATTGTCTATGAACAGTGGGATACTCCTGTCATCCCTCCTCGCCTTCAACATATCCATTCCTTGCAGCCGTCGCACGCTTCGGGAAAGGGTATTCCATTGATAAAGACTGTCAACGCCAGCCGTAAACATTTACACATACAGCTCCATTATTTTCAGGAGAATTCACTTTTTGAATAAATGATGCTACTCCCTCCTACGTTTTACAAATGCTTTTTTCAAAAAAAAAGAAGGCTCTCTTTTTTCTTAAGAGCCTTCCTATTGTTTTCATCCAAGATACGCTGTGCATATCCCCAGCGCGCCCACAATCCTTAGTTCTTAAAGCTGTGAATCGGCGCTGGAATTCTGCCTCCTCTGGCAATAAATGCATCACAACTGTACGGATTGACCGCCATAATCGGCGCATACCCTAATAAGCCGCCAAATTCCACCGATTCTCCTACACCTCTACCAATGACCGGAATCAACCGGACTGCCGTCGTTTTCTGGTTGACCATACCAATCGCCGCTTCATCTGCAATGATGCCGGACAACGTCGCTGGCGACGTATCTCCTGGAACGGCAATCATATCCAAGCCTACAGAGCATACACATGTCATTGCTTCCAGTTTTTCCAGGGTCAAAGCGCCCTTTTCCGCCGCCTCAATCATGCCGTGATCTTCACTTACAGGAATAAACGCTCCACTCAGACCACCCACATAAGAAGATGCCATCACGCCGCCTTTTTTGACATTGTCATTGAGCAGCGCCAATGCAGCAGTTGTTCCAGGCGCACCGGGTTCTGCCAGCCCCATCTCCTGAAAGATTTCTGCGATACTATCTCCAACTGCAGGCGTCGGTGCCAAAGAGAGATCAATGATGCCAAATGGTACCTGCAAACGCTTGGATGCCTCTCTTGCAACCATTTGACCCACACGAGTAATCTTAAATGCTGTCCGTTTTACCGTCTCACATAAGGTCTCAAAATCCGCGCCTCGTACTTCTTCCAATGCTTTCTTTACGACGCCCGGACCGCTGACCCCTACATTGATGGCGCAATCCGCTTCTCCAACCCCATGGAAAGCACCCGCCATAAATGGATTATCCTCCACCGCATTGCAGAATACGACCAATTTTGCACAGCCGATGCATTCTCTGTCTTTTGTCAATTCCGCTGTCTTATGAATCACTTCTCCCATTTCCTTTACCGCATCCATATTGATCCCATTGCGTGAGGTACCAATATTCACAGAAGAACAAACAAAGTCTGTTACCGCCAAAGCTTCTGGAATGGAAGCAATCAGTTTTCTGTCGCTTTCTGTATATCCTTTTTGTACCAATGCAGAAAATCCACCGATAAAATTTACACCAACCGCTTTTGCTGCCCGATCCAATGTCTGAGCTATGCTTACATAAGAATCTGTTTTACAACCTGCTGCGGCAATGGCAATCGGTGTGACAGAAATTCGCTTATTGACAACCGGCACGCCAAATTCCCTTGCCAGCTCATCTCCTACTTTCACCAAATCTTTGGCATAAGTTGTAATTTTCTGATAAATCTTCTCATTAAACCGATCGACGTCTGCATCTGCACAGTCCAACAAGCTGATTCCCATTGTAATTGTGCGCACATCCAAATTGGCATCATCAATCATCTGATTCGTTTCCAGTATCTCATTTTTTGTAATCATGTGATTTGCCCTCCTGTCAAATACGATGCATTGCGTCAAAAATCTCTGTATGCTGCATTTTGATTTTCAGCCCCAATTCTTCACCGACAGCAGTCAAACCATCCACTGCTTCATCAAAACTCTTTTTCATATCCGTAATATCCACAACCATTGTCATGCTGAAATATCCGCCTACAATGGTCTGGGAAATATCCAAAATATTCACATTTGCTTCATACAAAAACGTGCATACTTTTGCGATGATTCCCACTCTGTCCTGTCCCAATACCGTAATTACTGCTTTTTTCATGTTTTAACCTCCTTGAACTAAGAACATTTTTCTGTCTTTCTGCGGCATAGTCCATTCTGGCAAAATGGCAATCTGCTCCTGCAAAAAAGCATTTCGCGAACAGCCCACAAAGTCTAATCGTATACAGATAAGAAAAGCAGTACCCGAGAAAATTCTCCAGATATGCAAGATTTTTCTCGGGTGCGATTACTGCGCCCTGTGTTCTGTTTTATGGCAATATTCTAATCCCAAGGACACAGAATGTCCAGTATTATTTTGTACCGTAACTGAACGAAAACACAGTTTGATCATTTCCTCGACACTGCAATCACTTAAAAACCCAGTAAATGCAAGGCTCTGGTAAGGATAGTGGCAAGAAACCAAAAAAGTCAAGGTTTTGTGAACAGCAGCAGGCAATGCGGCAATCAAAACGGAATAAATTTACAGGGCAGGGATACCGTTTTCATTAATGGTATCCCTTTTTTGTTGCTCCGCACTGATGCCATAGACACAAAAACCTGTGGCGTTTTTTGTACCCATTTGGGGAAAGGATCTGGATAGATGAAACGAAATGAAGCAGAAATGAGGATGGCTTGCCAAGAAGTTCGGAAACGCAAAAGTTGACCGGTCATGATAATATGATCAAAATATATCTATTTGGCTGCAAGAAATCCGCATGAATGAAATCGCCAGACCTCTCTCGGTCATAAAACGCCCGATTGCCGAAATATCAGCACAGGTTGGCTACTCTAATCCAGAATATCACCTGATGACGCGACAGGCTATAAACAGCGAAAAGGTTCACCGTGGTATGATGCCACGATAAACCCTTCGCATGTTCCATTCTTTTCCAGAAAAGCACAATCCAGCCAGCGGGTTCCTCCATGAAACAAACAGAGCAAACGACAAGTCCAGTTGTGGCAGGACCATCGGTGCCAGCAAGATGTGCTAAACCACGTCATTTCCCCCGCGATTAACGGGGCTTGTATAAAACTCCCCGTTCTCCGGATCCTGGTAAAGGGTAATCTTCTGACCGACATAGTAGTGCTTCCGCAAACCGTTAGGAAGGAACACCTCTTTTTCTCGACCATTGACAATAATGCGGCAAAAGGCATTGCGCTCCCCTTCACTGTCCTCCCTGAAACCATAAACCTCAGTGGTAACCGGTCGTAATTCCCCTTGTTCGATCCGCCATCGCAAACGGCGTCGGTGGCGGACGTTCCTGACTAAACGGATAATAACCAACAGGACCGGAAAGAACCACCATACATAATAAGGGAGTTTATTCTGGAGATAGGCCATCAATCCCACAAACGCGAAAATGCCAAGACATAGCCGCAGCCGGATGCGGGCAATCTTCCGCTTTTCTTCCGGACTTTCTAGCAGTTGAAAATCTTCCTTTTTTTGATTGTAGAGCAGGCACAGGGAGTCTCCAGCTTTGGGAAGATTGTAGGTACGAGGAAATATCCAACTACGATGCCGATCCATGTCTTGCCACGGAAAAACCAAGTCTATCCGATATTGCCTGGGTCCGAATACCCCCTTACCAATCGAAGGGTCAATGGCTTCAATATGGAGTACCCGAGCGATAACCGGCTTCCACCGCCGGTTTTTCAGGTATTTTTTGATATGCCGCAGCAGGACGAAGGTCAGAATTAGAAGCAGGGGAATCAAGAGCAAGGGCAAAAGGAATATCATCAACCAACTCTCAATCAACGGAACCTCCCTTCACAGTGATAGTGTCATAATATCAGGTTCATTTTATCACAACCATAGAGGGTCAACATTACGATATGGTAAGAGCTTCGTAAAATGGATGTAAAATCCAAAATAACCTCTTGCACTGGGTTTCATGTACGGTTATCATATACTTGGTAAAACAAACGCCATCAGAGCTCCATAAGATATATCAATGTAACTCGACGGAAATTCAGAGGAGGGAACATGATATGGTTTCTATTATTTTTATAATTGTGGCAATCTTCTCCGCTTTAACAGGCGTCTTCTTGATATACTCCGGTCTCAAAGGAGCAAATTCCTGCTCTGCATGGAGCGAAGGAAAAGTGGTAGACATCCACCGTACCTCTTCCTCAGATGGAGACGCCTATGCCCCAGTGGTGGAGTTCTGGGCAAACGGTCAAATCATCCGGGCGAAAGCACAGACCCAAAAGGGTGTCACCCGGAACCGGGTCCCCTATCAGGTGGGAGATTCTATCCAAATCCGGTACAACCCGGATCGTCCCCAGTCCTTTATCATCCCCGGATACGACGTCAACATGAAGGTAATCCTTGGGATTGGCAGCCTTGCCGCAGCGATCATCCTGATCCTTGCGGTCTGCATCCTGTTTGTACCTCAGTAATATGGCAGCGTGTGACTATGATTTTGATAAACTTTTTTTCATTTATGTCTCGGCTCCTGAGAAAAAGAAGATGGATCTGCCAAAGTATTCCACTGTGCCAATTGAATCACAAAAAACCTCCAAAAATCAAGACTTTTTTTCTCCCCTCTCACCAAGTATATTCAAATACTCCAACACCTATTTCCATCAGAATCCATGCAACATCTTACATTCTCTTTCAAACCAGATACCAGAACAAAAAAAGAGGATTCCCAAATGAAATCCTCTTTTCTTTCTGTGCATGATATTTGCTTTACTGTTTGTTGATTAGTTTGTTGCTTTGCTTGCTTTGTATTTCCGAATCGCATCAGCCAGTTTCGGCAGAATGACTTTCACATCGCCTACAATCCCCAAATCGGATACTTCGAAAATCGGAGCAGTATCGTTTTTGTTGATG
>DXEB01000053.1 GCA_019115165.1 Candidatus Anaerotignum merdipullorum
GGCAGCAGTATTGATCTTGGCATTTTTCATTATGCGTCGTGCAGCGCCGTTGTTCCGTAAGCTGCAAAAGCTGTTGGATCGTCTGACTACCATCTTGCTGGAAAATATTACGGGTGTGCGTGTCGTTCGCGCCTTTCGGAATGAACGGATGGAAGAGGAGCGAATGGGAGAGGCGTTTTCAAACTATGCTGCAACTTCTATAAAGGCGAATCGGCTTTTTGCAAACCTAGACGGGTTATCCTTTTTCTGTATCAATTTGTTTGTTGTTCTGGTATATTGGCTCAGCGGCAGCAGAATCAGCCTAGGAAGTTTACAGATAGGGGACATTGTTGCAGTGATTGAATATGCCATGATTGTATTGTTCTTTTTGATGATGGCGCAAATGACCATTTTGACCCTGCCGCGTGCACTGGAGTGTTGCAGTCGTATTCGGGAAGTATTGGAATATTCTCCGGAAATTCAGGACTTGGTTATAAAGAATCCAGAGAGCTCCTCTTCGGATGATAGCGAAGTACTGGCATTTCGAGATGTATCGTTCCGTTTTGCAGATGCAGAGGAGGATACCTTGAGTCAGTTGAATTTTGTATGCCGTAGGGGGCAGACAACTGCCATTATTGGTGGCACAGGCAGTGGAAAATCTACGATTGCCTCTTTGATTTTACGATTTCATGATGTTTCCCAAGGTGCTGTCTGCCTGAATGGGACGGACATTCGTCAAATGACACAAGAATATTTGCGGGATCACTTGGCGTATGTACAGCAAAAGGCATGGCTGTTCTCCGGTACTATTGCGGATAATCTGCGCTACAGCAACAAAGAGGCATCGGATGAGATGCTGATGCATGCAGCAGATATAGCACAAGCAGGAGATTTTATCCGTTCTTTACCAGAAGGGCTTGATTCATTTGTTGCGCAAGGAGGTACGAATTTTTCTGGTGGGCAGAAGCAGAGACTCTCAATTGCACGGGCGTTAGTGAAACAACCAGAGCTGTATATTTTTGATGATAGCTTTTCTGCTCTGGATTTCCGTACGGATGCTGCACTGCGTAAAGCATTGGCAAAGGAGACGAAAGAAGCGGCAGTACTGATCATTGCGCAGCGTGTCAGCAGCATTCAGCATGCAGACCAAATTATTGTGCTGCATGAAGGGCGTATGGCAGGAATTGGAAAGCATGAGGAATTGCTGGAGCATTGTCCAGTATATCGAGAAATTTATGAATCTCAGACGAAGGAGGCGCAGGAAGCATGAATCAGACGGTACAAAACAGAAGTGCACAAAGTACGGTTGTGCGGTTATTCAGCCAACTGAAGGGGCAACGCGTCCGTCTTGCTGTAGTCGCTGGATCCATTGTGATTTATGTTGGTCTCAGTATTTGGAATCCAATGTATTCTGCGATTGTTGTGGATCATTTATGGCAGAGCATTCAAGCAGCTTGGAAAAGCGGAATTCCATTTGCGATTACTTGGTCCAATATGGGCAGAGAGTTGACGCAACTGAGCATTCAATATTTGTTTACTTGGATTTTCTATTATTTGCAGTCCTATTTAATGGCAAGTGTTGCCGAAAGCTTGAATTTAGAGTTGCGAAATCAAATCGCACGGAAATTAAACCGGCTGCCACTGCGTTTTTATGACCAGAATAAGGCTGGGGAAATTTTGAGCCGTGTGACCAGTGACTTAGATAAAATTGCGGAAGTGTTACAGACAGGGTTATTGAAAATGATCGTGGCAATTGGTACGGTCATTGGTTCTCTGATTGTGATGTTTTATTATAGTGTATCACTGACGATTATTTTTCTGGTGTTTATGGGAATCAGTATGCTCATTACCCGAGCGGTTGCAACACGGAACTTGGTTTGCGCTGCAGAACGCCAAGAAACCATTGGTCAGTTAACGGGGATTGTTGAAGAATATTATAACGGCAGAAATGTCATCAAGGCTTATAATCATGAAGCAGAAAGTTTGGAAGTGGTAGAAGCTGCAGCAGAAAAGAACCGAATTGCCAATCAAAAAGCAGACTTTTTAACCAACTGCGTGAATCCACTGATTCGACTTTTGACGCGACTGGCACATGTAGTCATTGCGGTCATTGCCGGTCATGCCATGCTCAATGGTTCCATGACGGTAGGTGTGGCACAGGCATTTTTCCAATATATTAATCAAACGGCGGAACCGCTGACAGAAGCCTCTTTCATGATTAATTCACTGCAGGCGGCATTGGCGTCGGCAAAGCGTACTTTCCAGCTGTTAGATGAGGAAGAGGAGACTCCAAATCCAGTACATCCGGCAGTTTTGGAAAAAGCAACCGGGCATATTGTTTTTGATCATGTTTCTTTCGGTTATCAACCAGAACAGATGCTGATGAAGGATATTTCCTTTGAGGCAAAACCCGGTCAAAAAATCGCGGTCGTTGGAAGTACCGGTGCAGGGAAAACCACATTAGTCAATTTATTGATGCGTTTTTACGAGATCAACGGTGGAAGGATAATGATAGATGGTATCAATACGGCAAAAATGACACGCGGGGGGCTGAGAAAACATTTTGGTATGGTATTGCAGGACACATGGTTGTTTGGGGGAACGGTTGCAGAAAATATTGCATACAGTAAACCAGATGCGACACGGGAAGAGATTATTGCGGCTGCAAAAGCAGCAAAAGTAGATTATTTTATTCGGACGATGCCCCATGGATATGATACGATTTTGGATAATGAAGCTTCTAATTTATCTGTGGGACAGCGTCAGCTTTTAACCATTGCGCGAGTATTTCTCTGCAATCCACCAATCTTAATCTTAGACGAAGCCACTTCCAGTGTAGACACACGTACGGAAGTGGAAATTGGAAAAGCGATGAAACAACTGATGCAGGGCAGAACTAGTTTTGTGATTGCACATAGATTGTCTACCATTCGGGATGCAGATATGATATTATTTATGGAACAGGGCAATATTATAGAACAGGGCAATCATAGAGAATTGTTGGCAAAGAATGGCGCTTATGCTGCGTTGTACTATAGTCAGTTTGAATAAAGGTTCGTAGTGTCCGTTGTATGAAAGAAAAACCTGTGTTGTGGGCACAACACAGGTTTTTCTGATGTGATAGAATGAGAATAAGCAGAGCTACAGATGGGGCAGGGGTATGGTGAACGAATCTGGGAGCCTGTTGTTGAATGATTCTTTTGTTTCCGAATGAGAAAGCAATTTGGTAAGGAATATCGTTATCAAGAACCAACAGAGGGAAAAAGTTCCTAGACAGGAGCAGCGTTATATTTGGGTATGTAGTTTTTTGAAGGGTTTCTATGAAGGAACCTTTTCCAACATGACCCGCTGATTTTCTCTAAATATTTGTTGTTATCGTATGTTTTTCAGTCTTGCGAGTAAGTTTTTTGCGGTTTGCTTTTTGTAGCTGTTAGATCAAAACTGATATCTAGGAGTAGTTTGATTTTGGAATTTGGTACACTGCCATCTAGAGCAACGGAAATCCAGTTTGCTTTATTCATATGATATCCTGGAAAAATTCCAGCCTCTGTTTTGAGAGTGTCTGCTAAAATAGGATCACATTTTAGATTCAAAATATCTACTTTAGTTTCTTCTGAAAAGCCCAGTTTTGTTTTCGGAATATCTAAGATTGCAGCAAACCACTTTCGATTGTTGCTGTGACGGAAAACAATGTAATTTGGATATTTTTTCCACGGAAATTCTGCATTCGCAGCAAAAGTGTCTTCGATGTACATAATGCATTCTTCTCTGTTCAATGAAATGCGCCTCCTTCCGCGCTCATGCGCTGTTATCATTATACCACATACTGCTGTTTATGGAAGATAGCGGAATGGTGGATGAATCAAAAAGTATGTTTTGTTGAACGATAGTATTTACAACAAGGAAAAATGCTGGAGTTTTTCTAATTTAGAAATAAATGATTCAACTAGGGATACCGTTTTGAGGAGTGAAAGTGTATTTTGATGCTGATATGACAATGGATAGAAAACAGAGAACGAGTAGAAAGTACATAAAATTTGTTTCGGATGATACTTCAGAGACAATAATGTATGCTGCAATATTGCCCAATCAGGAAGAAAAAAGAGAGCAATTTTTTTCTTCCTGATTGGTGTATGGGAATTGAAAAAGGAATTATGCTTTTTTTACTGGAATAATAATTTTTGTGACATGTTTGTCTACGTCTTCAATGTCAATGGGAGAGAGCAAATATTCTTCAGAAATTGGTCCATCAATAACATAGCCTCGTTGATTCAACCATTTGATTGCTTTGGCATGCGTCTGAATGATCTCATCGTTTTTACCGATATGTATGGCAGTGACGGCTAGAAATCCGCCAAATTTTTTGAATTCCAGGCTGGGTTTGGACATATTGACCTGAATACAGGCTTCTAAATCGCAGTCTTTGTTATAAAACTGTTCCAATGGTGCATTATGATAAGTTAGTATAATAGAACCAGCAATCTTCAGATGATATTTGTTTGCAATTTCAAACAGTTCAAACCATCGGTCGACGGAAACATCTGCGTTATGATAATTGGATTTGATTCTTCGTGTAAAGATGACATCGGTGACTGGAATGTTTTCTATTCGGATTTCGCCTTCCATGCTTTGTGTATCTGATACTTGCAGAATCATATTACCTTCATGTAAGCGCTCAATCAAACTTTCGGCGAGTGCGTATTGCTCCTGCAGGTTATGAATGGTTCTGGAAATTTCGCCCATGCGGGATATAACACATTGTTCCATTGCAGTGCTAGTATCACTATTTTGAATAATTGCTTGGATTTCTTTTAAAGGAATTCCCAAAAGACGTAGTTTGCGGATGATAAATAATGTCAACAGCTGTGCATGCTCATAATAGCGGTAATTGCTTCCCTCTTTGCGGTATTGTGGAACCAAAAGACCGATTTTGTCATAATAACGCAATGTTTTAACTGGGACATTGCAGAGAGAGGAAACTTTACCAATGGAATAATATTGCAAGCGTTTGGACATGGTAAAAACTCCTTTCATTCCGTGCAGTATGTTACAATGATTTTTTCAGAATAGCGTCATTATATCAGAGATTTTTATTGGATGCAAATTTTTATAAAAAAATAACATATATGGCAATGGATGCGAGGGCAATGTTGTGGTGTTTTATCATGCTAGAAACGATGCAGACAGAACTTTGCGTCAGGAGGTGCTATATGAGTATCAAGAAAATAACAATCCCAAGACGAAAAATCGTATTGGGATTGTTTACAGCATTGTTTCTGTATATAGGAGATACCGAGAATTATTCCGGATGCTTTGCGTCTTTGAAAGAGGATTCCTGAGGACCTCTCTGATCTTTTTTCGCAATATACAGGCTGCCGGTTGCTCTGCCGCACAGTATGGGAGGTTCGCAAGCAGTTGCTGCTGTATGTGCGATCCCTGTCATGTCAGCATCTGTTTTGTTCAGCATTGTTGCAACTTTCCAAGCTTCGAATTTGCAGGTATAAGACTGATTGCCGACTTTTTCGATCCATCCATGATACTCCATGAAATCACCTACATAAACAGGAGCGGTGAATTCAATATCTTTATAGCCTAAGAATAAGCTGATATCGCCATCTACATAAACCATTAACTCTGTACCAACGTCACCCCATTGGTTTACAATTCTTGCGCCGTTTACCAAATCGCCAACATAATGACCGTCTTTTGCACTCATCATTAGATGATGTACCACTTTTTTACCAACCATAGTGCATGCCTCCTTTTGTTTAATTTAAAATGAAATTGGATGTTTTTTAGAATATCTATACTGTATCGGATCCTATCACTGGAAAGTCAATGTGCAGAATGGTTTTTTTCGTGTTTAATTTTGAGAAAAGTGGGTAAACATTCGATTTAGGGGAGAGTTTTCGTTTTATTGAAATCTCAAGGAGTTCTGATAGTTTGATGGATTTTGAAACAGAATATAGAAGAAAAATGTTTGTTTTTATAGGAGAGTTTGAGAGGATAAAGATACATCCGGCGGAGAAGAAGGAGCCGCCGGATGTGAATCGTTACAAAGGTGGTCAAATGTGTAATATCTTTTCGATGTATGATTAGGCGCTTTGTGTTTTGTCCAAAGCAAGCTCTTTTTTGTTTCTTGTGGCAACGTATACAATCAGCATAACAATGATGCAGAAAGGTACCCAAGCCAATTTCCATTCCGCGAACGGAAGTTTCAAATACAGATTTACAAACCAATCCAGTTTCAAATCCAGAAGCTGGTTGTATGTATAGATTCCATCCAGTATACCAAAGAATACACTGGTGATAATTCCCCATTTGCAAACTTTCATGTGATTTTTATCTGCAAAGTTCGGCATGAATACATAATAGAGTACTAAGATAATCGCGCCAGGATAAATTGCATCCTGAATCGGTGCAACATAGGTCAAAATATTTGTTAATCCGATGGCGCCGATGACAGCGCTGAATGCGCAAACAACAAGTACAGCTTTTTTATATGGGAATTTACCGTTAGAGGCATCTTCACAATATTCTGCTGTTGCCGCGCCGATTCCGATGGCCGTGGTTAAGGATGCAAATACCAGACCGACAGAGAAAATTGCGCCGCCAACAGAACCAAGCAGGGTAAAGGCTACCTGTGTATACAATGTTACGTAATCCAAATCAATGGTGCCGGCTGTATTGGCACCAACAATCATGTGTCCCAAGTGTGTTAGAGATAACATGCCGATACCAACAATACCAACTTTTATGATATTGCGATTCATGCGTTCCTCTGATACACCATGGCTTTTTAAGTTATTTAGGACTACAAGACCAAATGTCAATGCACAGAGTAATTCTGATGTGGCATATCCCTGAGTAAAGCCATATGCCAGTGCTGGTGTTTCATATGTTTTTGGCTGCCATTCTCCCATGGGTGTCAAAATTCCCTTTCCGATAATTGCAACAACAATTAAAATGAGGATTGGAAACAAAATTTTGCTGACTTTATCCATCATATTACTGCGTCCAGCCAAGAACCAATAGGTGATCGCATAATATAAGATAGAGAATAAAATAATGGGAATGGGACTTTCTGGAGCAAATCCGGTGGATTGACAGATCGCATCCCAAGAGGACGCACTCATACGTGGAATGGTATAGAGCGGTCCCAAAATGATAATGGTAATGGTAGTGAAAATAGGACCAAATTTCGGCATGACTTGTTTTGCCAATCCATAATAAGTTCCTTTTCCTCGTGCAAGTGCTACATATGCCAACAAAGGCAACAATAGGGCCGTCATAAATGCACCGATGAAAGCGATAAAAACAGAGGAACCACTTTCTTTTCCCCATGTCATGGGCCAGATCATACTGGAGGCACCAAAGTGCATGGAATACAACGCTCCGCCCATCATCAGCAAAGCAGGTAATTTCAAATCTCCTTTATTTGATTTCATAGATATCCTCCTCCCAAATGCTAAGCGATGAACTATGTCTTGGGTTATTGAAATAAGATTTGGAAAAATCATATTTATGAAACAGCAGGGGGAGGGTATCCATGTAAAGAAAATCAATCTGTATACTTTGCTTTGAAAGCAATTTGATTGATGAGATGATTGTCTCGCCCATATATATCCTCTTAGCTGCTGCAACGAATAGAATCCCATCAACAGAAAAACATGTAAAGTTTCCTGTTTGCCCCAATATTTGCAAGAGTTCAATTCCTTTTCATAAACAGAGAATGCAAATGGCAGAAAGTGTCTTGTCATTATGAATGTCCTGTTTTTAGTAGATTGATATATTTGCAAAAGTTGTTCTGTTCATAGCTTAGAATGAATCAACGTTTGGTATAGGTCAGATAATTTGATTCTGACGCAGTTTTTCTAATGCTTCTGCGGAAAGCCCCAATAACTGTCCATAAACATTGTCATTATCTTCACCCAGCAAAGGAGCGCCTTTTTGTACATCATCTAATTCTCCATGAATTTTGATGGGGGAGCCAGGAATGCGGATTTCTGTATCCATGCCTTTCTGGTAGACTTTCCATAGCATATTGCGGGACTGCAATTGAGGATGCTCGGCTGCTTCAGGTATATTCAGGATAACGCCAAATGGAATTGCTAATTTGGTAATGATTTCTTCCAGCTCTGCAATTGTTTTTGTTGTTGTCCATGCCTCGATTTCTGGCTTCAAACCATCTAAATAGTGTTCACATCGCGCCAAATTGGTGATGTACAGTGGATTATTGATCAGATCTTCTCTGCCCATTGCTTGACAAAGGGCTGCAAACATTTTATCGGTACCACATCCCATTACAAATTCACCGTCTTTTGCATGGAATGAATCGAAGGGGGCGATACTGGGATCTTGATTGCCTGCGCGATGAGGTGTTTTCCCTGCAATGGTATATTCTACAACGAAGTTTTCCATGACAGAGAATAGGGTGTCTACCATAGCAACGTCAATCCGTCTGCCGACACCTGTTTTTTCGCGTTCATACAATGCCATCAGGATTCCCATACATAAATAAGCACCGGAATAGTTGTCACCGATGGAAGGTCCGATTTTACAAGGAGGACCATCTGCAAAACCGGTAACACTCATCATGCCGCTCATAGCTTGTGCAACAATATCATAGCAAGGGCGGGATGCCAAAGGGCCTTCTAGACCAAAGCCGCTGATAGAGCCATAAATGATCCTTGGATTGATTTCTTTTAATACGTCATAGGAAAATCCTAGCTTTTCTAAAACGCCGACTTTATAGTTTTCGCAAACTACGTCAGCGGTTTTTACTAGCTCGCGGAAGATTTGTTTGCCTTCGTCTGAAGCTAAATTTAGTGTAATGCCTTTTTTGTTGCGGTTGATATAGGCATAATAACCGCTGTAATCATTTTTCATCGGACCCCATCCGCGGGTTTGATCTCCGCTGCCGGGACGTTCAATTTTAATGACTTCTGCACCGTGATCTGCTAAATTCATTGTACAGAAGGGACCGCTGTATGCCTGCGTCAAATCCAGTACGCGAATGCCTTCTAATGGTCTTTTCATAGTTTTGACACCTCTTTCTGTTGGTCATAGAAACGAAATGAAGAACAGTTTGTATACAAAAATCCCAAAACGAACAATTCGTGATGGGATTTTTGTTGTCATACAGTTATACCTCTGATGTATAGAACGAAAATGTTATTCGGGATGTTTTGCATCCTTGAAAGAAGATTCCTGGGGTCCTCTCTGATCTTTTTTCGCAATATACAGGCTGCCAGTTGCTCTGCCGCACAGTACGGGAGGTTCACAAGCAGTTGCTGCTGTATGCGCGATACCTGTCATGTCTGCATCCGTCTGATTCAGCATGGTAGCAACTTTCCAAGCTTCAAATTTGCAAGTATAGGATTGATTGCCAACTTTTTCAATCCATCCATGATATTCCATAAAGTCACCAACATAAACGGGAGCGGTGAATTCAATATCTTTATAGCCCAGGAACAGGCTGATGTCACCGTCAACATAGACCATCAGTTCTGTACCAACATCACCCCACTGGTTTACGATTCTAGCACCGTTTACCAGATCGCCTACATAGTGACCATCTTTTGCGCTCATCATCAAATGATGTACAACCTTTTTACCTACCATCATAAATTCCTCCTTTTTGTTGTCCATGATTTTATGAATTGTTTGTTTTTGTTTGATGACTATACTTTACTTGGTACTCTAAATGGAAAGTCAACAGGTAGGAATTGATTTTTTTCAGAATTTTTTTCGCTGTTTTCGTAAAACATTCAATCAAGTGGAAGGTTTCTTGTTACGTCACCTATCGCTGAAAAATGGGAGAAAGAAGTACTGGAAATGACAAATTTTTATAAAAATGTCTCATTTTTATGGAGAGTTTTATCAAAAATAAAAATGATTGTGGGTTAGACAGAGATTACATTCCGGGAATATGATAAATTTTCTACACAAATGCAAAGAAATTTTGGAAAAAAGTATAGTGATTGGATGAAGGAAGAAAAACAGGGAATTTCATTTTGAATTCTATCAACGATGGAAAAATGGGAATAAATGCAGACTGGAGTGCACTTTTTTGTATTTGTTGGGTTTTGGTAAAGTCTACAAAAAAAATATGAGTATAAAAAAGGCGAGTAAGGGGAGAGTTTTTACAGATGGCAGAAAGGATGTGTTTTCATAGGCTAAAATAGGAAGGATTTATATCATATGGAAATGGTTGGAAATTATGAAATGGGTTTCTCTTTATTAGAAATTTGGAGAGTAAAAATGGAAAACAATATCCACAGAAGGTATTGATTCGTAGATACGGTTTTTATCAGTTCTGTCAGAAAAATTTTTTGTATCATTGTGTACAGATAGAATGCGGAGAGTCCTTGTTATTGTTTTGTTGTTTTTTTATGAAAATAGATGAAGCGCTGAAAGAGATACGAGGTTTATTATCCGGATGAAAGAAATTGGTTTTTGATTACTTG
>DXEB01000054.1 GCA_019115165.1 Candidatus Anaerotignum merdipullorum
AAACCTCCTATGCTTCCTTGTGTCTTGGCGGACTCAAGATGATTATAGCATAGGAGGTTTTTGCTTGAAGCTGAAGCTTACTGATTCCCCCGGCATAGCCGGGGGTTTTTATTGGATTAACCCAAAAAAAGGAAAGAATATCCCTGCGATATTCTTTCCAATGCGGTTATTTGCTGTAATCCATCATGCAGTTCGTAAACAAAACAACGAAATTATTGCATTGCCTTTGCTACTTCGTCTGCAAAGTTTTCCTCTTTCTTTTCCAAACCTTCACCAGTTTCAAAACGAATGAAACGAGCAACTTCAATCGGTGCGCCTACTTCTTTTGCAACAGAATCAATATATTTCTGAACAGTCAAATCACCATCTTTGACATAAGGCTGTTCTACCAGACAGAATTCTTTCATTTCTTTTTTCAATCTGCCTTCAATCATTTTTGCAATGATATTGTCAGGCTTGCTTGCGTTTTTCGGATCGTTTTTCGCCTGAACCGTCAAAATTTCTGTTTCTTTTTCAATAAAATCAGCGGGAACATCTTTTTCCGCAATAAACTTCGGATTCAATGCTGCAATCTGCATTGCAATATTTTTACCCAATTCTACTAATGCATCACTTTCATTTGCACAAGCCAATTCGATCAATACGCCGATTCTGCCGCCGCCATGGATATAAGAAACCAGTTTGCCAGAACCAGCTTTTTCAAATTTTTCAAAACGTCTGATGTTCAGATTTTCACCGATTACGGCAACCTGCTGACTCAATGCTTCTTTTACGGTGAACTGTGTATCCAATGCCCAAGGTTCTGCCAAGAATGCATCCATATCCGCAGCTTTGGAATCAGCCGCTTGCTTTGCTACTGCTGCAACATAATCTCTGAATACCTGATTCTTTGCTACAAAGTCTGTTTCAGAGTTTACTTCTACAATGGCAGCAATTTTGTTGTCATCGCTCAGATAAACATCTACCATACCTTCGGAGGCAATCCGTCCTGCTTTTTTCGCAGACGCTGCCAGTCCTTTTTCTCTCAGCAGTTCTACTGCTTTTTCCATATCGCCGTTAGATTCTGTCAATGCTTTTTTGCAGTCCATCATGCCAACGCCGGTCATTTCTCTCAGTTCTTTTACCATTGCTGCTGTAATCGCCATGTTTTTTCCCTCCGTCATTTGGTATTTATGATAAGAAAGAGCTTCAGCCCGTGAATCGGCTGAAGCTCGGGCAAATGCCTATTGATTATTCTGCTGTGGTTTCTTCCACTGCTGCTTCTGCGTCTGTTTCCTGTTCACCCTGTTTGGATTCCAGCACAGCATCTGCAACTTTAGACGCAATCAGTTTTACGGCACGAATCGCATCATCATTGCCGGGGATGACATAATCAATTTCATCCGGATCACAATTTGTGTCTACGATTGCAACAATGGGAATTCCCAGTGTACGTGCTTCCTGTACCGCGATTTTTTCTTTTCTGGTATCTACTACGAACATCAAGTCGGGAGTTTTCTTCATTTCTTTGATCCCGCCCAGGTTCTTTTCCAATTTTTCCATTTCATGCATCAGAGCTGCAACTTCTTTTTTCGGCAGAACCTCAAAAACGCCGTCTTCCTGCATTTTTTCCAGTTCTTTCAGTCTTGCAATTCTGGTTTTGATGGTGCTGAAGTTTGTCAGCATACCACCCAGCCATCTCTGGTTCACATAGTACATACCGCATCTTTCTGCTTCTTCTTTGATGCATTCCTGTGCCTGTTTTTTGGTACCAACAAACAGAACCTCGCCACCATCAGCTACGATATTGCAGATTTCTGCATAAGCTTCGTCTACTTTTTTTACGGTTTTCTGCAGGTCGATGATATAAATCCCGTTTCTTTCTGCAAAAATGTATTCTGCCATTTTAGGATTCCATCTTCTGGTCTGGTGACCAAAATGCACACCTGCTTCTAACAATTGTTTCATTGAAATTACGCTCATAGCGCACCTCCTGTGGTTTGTCCTCCGCATTTTCCCCGTGTCACCGAACCCTTCGGCACCACACACAGGGCGACCAATGCGTGTGTTTTCAAGTTACCTATGGGATTATAGCACAATCCAAAACAAAAAACAACCATAACTTTACTTTTTTTCGTAAAAAAATAGTAAAGTACGGTTGTTTCTTCCTATGCATCTAAATCTTCTGCTGGAGATTCTATTTCCTGGATATAGCCGCATGTTTCATTAGAGCAGACAATTTTGGGATTTTTCTTCCCTTTTTCCACCAAATAACTGCCACATAGAGGACATTTCTCACCAGTCGGTTTATTCCATGACATAAATCCGCATTCCGGATTGTTTTCACATCCGTAGTAGGTACGCCCTTTTTTCGTCTTTTTGATCAGCACTTTTCCGCCGCATTCCGGGCAGGGAACGCCGGCTTCTTCAAAAAAGGGCTTTGCATTCTGACATTCCGGAAATCCCGGACATGCTAGAAATTTACCATATCTACCATATTTAATGACCATATTCCTGCCGCATTTTTCGCAGATGACGTCGGTGACCTCGTCTTTGATCTCCACTTTTGCCAATTTTTCTACTGCATTTTCTACTGCTTCATGAAATCCGGGATAAAAATCTCGAATCACCTGTTTCCATTCCTCTTTCCCCATCTCCACTTCATCCAGACGCTCTTCCATGTTTGCCGTAAAGTCAATATCTACGATGTCTGGAAAATATGTTTTCATAATATCATTGACCACTTCCCCCAGCTCTGTTGGATATAGATTTCTGGATTCTTTTGTAACATAGTTCCGCGTTTGGATAATGGTCAGCGTTGGTGCATACGTACTGGGACGACCAACTCCGATTTCTTCCAGCGTCTTAATCAGCGATGCATCCGTATAACGTGCTGGCGGTTGTGTGAAATGCTGTTCCGGCAAAATTTCTGCTGCTTGCAGCACATCTCCTTCCTGCAAAACAGGAATCTGTACTTCTGCTTCTTCTTCGCCCTTGTTATATACTTCTAAAAAACCACGAAATGTTAAATGTGAGCCGGATGCACGAAAGGTATACATACCTGCCTGCAGTTTCACTTGCAGCGTATCGTATACCGCCGGACACATTTGGCTTGCGACAAAACGTTCCCAGATAAGTTTATATAGTTTATATTGGTCTTTCGTCAAAGATTCTTTAATGCTGTCTGGTGTCCGAAGTACGTTCGTCGGACGGATGGCTTCATGGGCATCTTGTGTTTTCCCCTTGGATTTATATACCATACGTTCCGGATTCACAAATTCCTTGCCATAGGTGTCATGAATATATGCTATTGCTGCTTCATAGGCTTCATCAGAAATGCGAAAAGAATCCGTACGAATGTACGAAACCAGACCGACATTTCCTTCTCCTTTGACATGTACACCCTCATACAACTGCTGTGCAATCATCATGGTTTTTTGTGTTGCCATATTCAGATGCTTGCTGGCTTCCTGCTGCATGGTACTGGTGGTAAAAGGCGCTACCGGTTTTTTCTGTCGGGTACCTTTTTTCACTTCTTTGACCACAAAAGACTGTCCCCGCAGCCCTTCCAATACCGTTTTTACAGTTGCTTCATCGGGCAATTCCAGTTTTTTATCTTCTTTTCCGTAAAATCTTGCTTCAAATGTTTTTTGTTGCGCATCTGCTAATTTTGCATGAATCGACCAATATTCTGTAGGGATGAATTCTCGGATTTCTTCTTCCCTGTCGCAGATAATGCGCAATGCAACCGACTGTACACGTCCACCGCTTAATCCTTTTTTTACCTTTTTCCAAAGCAAATCACTGATAGTATACCCTACCATACGATCTAACACACGTCTTGCCTGTTGTGCGTCCACCAGGTCCATATCAATTTCTCTGGCTTCTGAAATCGATCGTTTGACGGCGGATTTTGTAATCTCATTAAATGTAATTCGACGAATGTCTTTTTCCTCTCCCAAATTCAAGGCATGCAGCAAATGCCAGCTGATGGCTTCCCCTTCCCGATCCGGGTCCGTTGCCAAATATACTTTATCAGCTGCTTTTGCATCTTTTTTCAATTTACTGAGCAATTCACCTTTACCACGAATGGTAATGTATTTTGGTTCAAAATCATTCGCAATGTCAATTCCCATCTGACTTTTGGGCAAATCTCGAATATGCCCCATGGACGCCTCGATTTTATAATTGTTCCCCAAAAATTTTCCAATGGTGTTCGCCTTTGCCGGCGACTCTACAATGACCAGATATTTTTTTGCGGTTGATTTTTTTCCAGTCGACTTTTTGGTTTGTTTTTTTTCTTTTTCCGCCACTTTGCTCATCTATTCACCTGCTTCTTCCAGTCTGCATTATATATTCCGTACATAGCCCGATTGCTGCAGTTTCCGGATATATCCGGAAATCTCCAATATCGAAAGCATATATTGGATATCTCGAATATCCCGCTCCAACTTATGACTCAATTCTTCTGCAGTAATTGGGCTATTCTCGGTAATCCATTGATAAATCTCCTGCTGATCCGAATCCAAATTCTCTCTAATTTTTTGATAATATTGTTCTTTTTCTGATTCTCGATATGATATTCCCAGTTCGAATAAAATATCTCCGGATTCTGTGATGATCGGACAGCCTTGTTTGATTAAATTGTTTGTACCTTCGCTAAGTGGATTGGTTACATTACCAGGTAAAACAAAGACGTCTCGCCCATTTTCCAATGCAAGATCTGCCGTAATCAACGTACCGCTGCGTTTTCCTGCTTCAATCACAACAATCATTTTGCAAAGTCCGCTGATAATTCGGTTGCGATAAGGAAAATGAAATGGCATTGCCTTCGTACCGGGCGGATATTCCGTTAATACGCATCCATTTTCTATAATGCGCTGCATCAATTCTCTGTTTTCCGCCGGGTAACAAATGTCCGCGCCGCATCCCAAAACCGCAATGGTCTTTCCGCCGCCATCCATAATCCCTTTATGTGCGACCGCATCAATTCCTTTTGCCAATCCACTGACCACAATAACATTCGTCTTGCCTAAATCCTTTGTAATTCGATATGCTACCGATGCACCATAGGAAGAACATCTTCTGGCGCCAATCACTCCGACACGATCGATATTATCATCTGGAAGCGTACCTCTTACATAAATACCCAAAGGCGGATTGTAGATCTGTTTCAATAACATTGGATAAGAAGGATGGAAATAAGAATAAAAGAAAATATTCTTTTCCTCCAGCTCTGCAATCCATTCATCCAGCAATTCTGCTTTCCGCTGATTCAATATTTGATCTGCCAGTTTGTTAGCGCTTCCCAATGCATGCCTAATTTCAGATGCTTCCGCATGGAAAATTGCTTCGGCGGATCCAAATCGTCCCAACAAGAAAAATGCTTTCTTTTCTTGATGGAGCATGACACGCGCCAACCACATCAAATAATATTCTTCCATCGCAGCACCTCCAGAACACTTTGGCAATTACGCAATCTACTATATATGCTTTCTTTTTAAAATTCAATCATTTTTTTCACAATTTTTGAAAAATTCGTGAATATTGTTCTTTCTTCTAGTCGAAACATCCAATTTTCATTGCACTTTTTCGTAAATATTGATATGATAAAAGCAATCCTTTATTAAGAAATCGAGGCGAGAATATGCTTTCTATTATCAATAGTGCAGCTCTTTTGGGGATTGACGCATATCCTGTCAATGTGGAAGTTGATCTGAGCAATGGTCTTCCAGCATTTGACATTGTCGGATTGCCAGATTCCGCTGTCAAAGAATCCCGCGAGCGTGTACGCACAGCAATCAAAAATTCGGGATTGATTTTTCCTGCCAAACGTATCACCGTTAATCTGGCACCAGCTGATACGAAAAAAGAAGGGGCTGCGTTTGACTTACCCATTGCTGCCGGTATTTTAACGGCTATGGGAATCCTGCCAGAAAATGCCCTGGATGGATTTCTGCTGGTAGGAGAACTGTCATTAGACGGTTCTTTGCGTCCGGTGAATGGAATCCTTCCTATGATTTATGATGCCGCACAATCAGGTATTACCAAATGTTTTGTACCTGTCGAAAATGCTGATGAGGCTGCTTTGGTAACGCAAGCTGAAGTATTTGCACTCCATAGCCTGCGTCAGATGATTGCTGTACTCAGCGGACAAGAGTATATTTCTCGCCATACTGTCGATATTGCAGCCATGTTTGCAGATCAAAACGAATGGGAAGCATTGGATTTTTCTCATGTAAAGGGACAAGAAAATGCCAAACGTGCTATGGAGTTGGCTGCTGCAGGCGGGCATAATATGCTGATGATTGGTCCACCCGGTTCCGGAAAAACGATGCTGGCCAAACGATTTCCGACCATACTGCCAGATCTGACTTTTGCAGAAAGTATGGAAATTACCAAAATTTACAGCGTTGCGGGTCTGCTTCATACAAAAAATGCACTGATGCACCACCGACCATTTCGCGCACCGCATCATACCATTTCTGCATCTGCATTGACTGGAGGCGGTCGTATTCCCAAACCAGGAGAAATTTCATTGGCACATAACGGTGTATTGTTTTTGGATGAATTACCAGAATTTCAGCGAACTGCTCTGGAAGTGCTGCGGCAGCCTTTGGAAGACGGGACAGTCACCATTTCTCGCGTGAATGGCACTTTGACCTTCCCTTCGGATTTTATTTTAATTGCAGCCATGAATCCTTGTCCATGCGGATATTTGGGCAGCGGAGATCGCTGTCACTGCACAACGCATGAAATATCGAAATATCAAAGCAAAATCAGTGGACCCTTACTGGACCGTATCGATTTAATGGTGGAAATGCCAGCAGTCGGATATGAAGACCTGCAAAACACTGTAGAAGGAGAATCCTCTTCCATCATCAAACAGCGCGTTGTACAGGCACATCGGATACAAGTGGAACGTTATCGGGAAGAGGGCATCTTCTTTAATGCGCAGCTAAATGCTGCGCAGATCGAACTATATTGTCCGTTGGGCAAAAAAGAGCAAGAATTGTTGCGTTCTGCGTTTTCCAGTATGGATCTGAGCGCAAGAGCATACCACAAAATTCTGAAGGTTGCAAGAACTGCTGCTGATTTGGATGGCAGTGCAGATATCACAATACGGCATCTTGCGGAAGTGTTGCAGTACCGATCTTTGGATCGAAAATATATGATTTGACAGGAGGATTTCATGCATTTACATACAAATCAAATGTCTGATTCTTTTCGTATCGGCGCAATACTGGCAATGGTTGGTGGATTGTTGGATGCATATACCTTTTTGATTCGAGGACAAGTATTCTCTAATGCACAAACTGGAAATATGGTTTTGCTGGGTATCCATTTGTGGACTGGTAACTGGCTGCGAGCATGGTTTTATCTGGTGCCAATTCTCGCTTTTGTTCTGGGTATATTCATCAATGAATGGATCAAACGGCATTTAGATGGATTATGGATGTTTCATTGGAGACAAATTGTCCTTTTGATGGAAATCGTCGCTCTGGTTATCGTCGTTCTCCTTCCGCCTGGAAAGACAGATACAGCCGCAAATGCATTGATATCCTTTATTTGTTCCTTGCAAGTACAAAGTTTTCGAAAAGTTCACGGATTGCAATACGCCACTACCATGTGTACAGGTAATCTGCGTAGTGGCACCGAGTATTTGGTTCAATATTTCCAAACCAAAGAAAGAAACCAGTTTGAAAAAAGTCTGAATTACTATGGAATCATACTATTTTTTATACTGGGTGCAGGTATGGGAGCAATTTTTTGCAATAAATGGCATCCTCTTCCATTAGTTCTTTGTTTGATACTGCTCTGTCTTGTTTTTTTGATGTTATTCCAGAAGCCAGAAACTTCATCCGCTGAACCAAAGAGCAAGTCCTAAAATTTCTCAGAGGTATCCTACAATCATATCTTAGCAGAAAAAGAATCCAGCCCGTTTTAGCTGAATTCTTTTTCTGCTAACAAAAGGGCGCGAACAGCCCCTCAAATCTTACATTTGGAGACGCTTTCGTTTGTTCTCCAATAAATAGAGTATCGGTTTCATCAAAATGCTTGCAATACTTTTTTCGGCAATTTCCTTTCTTATACATCAAAAATAGGAAGAAATAGGGTTACACAGCAGCAATACTTTTGCTGGATTTTGATTTTTTTAACAACTCTCTTACGGATGATATTGCTTTTCTATCAAAAGAGAATGATTGCCATTCGCACTTTCATTCTGTGGATGATTCAGATAAATTTTTAGGAATTTGCCTTCCTTCGTGATCCATTTCAAAGGAATCTCTATGTATCAATTCCGAAATTGGAACAATCTCATACCCTTTTTCTTTCAATCCTTTCAAAATGGTGTCTAATGCTTGAGGTGTATATTTTGCGTCATTGTGGAACAAAAGAATAGAACCATTTCCCAAATGCTTGTGATTCAATACTTGATTGATTTCTGCATCCACACCTTGTTCTTTCCAATCGAGGCTATCCACACCTGAAACAAAAATATTTCCCGTCATTCCGCCATTTCAGAAGTTTCTGATAATCAATTCTTTGTACCTTTTTTCGCCGCCTACAACAACCCCCAAGTTATTGCTCCGCTCCACTTCTTCTATAGAGAAATCTTGATATAACTCTTTTAGAAATAGACTATTATTATAGGTAAGAATAAATTTACCTTTGATGTTCGCCAGCTTGTCCCGTAGAAGAATATGCTGACTTTCATCAAAAACAAAATCTCCGGTATCGTAATATTTCTCCGCTCCATAATATGGCGGATCACAATAAAATAAGGTGCCGTTTCCATCGTGTTTCTGGATCAAATCTGTAAAGCTGCAGTTTTCAATCAAGACCGCAGACAGACGTTCCTTAATTTCTTCCAAATTCTTCAACTGCAGAACATCTCTTGTCTGGCAGCCAAAGGATGACAGAGAGAAAATCCCAAAAAGTATCAAGTTTTTCATATTAAAAATAAATGTGCTCTTACATACTCAAAATATCTTTCCATAAAATCACTAAAATTTCATCATAAAAGTTACATTATTAATCCAAAACATTCTTTGGCATACTATAGTTTTGACTATTTTCTGATACTCTCATCTCTTATGTATTCATCTTCGTTTTAAATATTCAATAAAATAGTTTAATAGATTTCAGATTATCTCTTTAGAAATTCTTATATGCCGGTATAGCCCATAACTACGGGCTTTTCCGGCATTTTTGATAACGGAAGAAGTTCACGTTTTTTCTCATTTTCCCTCACGTCTTTGCTATGG
>DXEB01000055.1 GCA_019115165.1 Candidatus Anaerotignum merdipullorum
GATATTTTAGATGAATTAGCAGGAAATCCATTGAAATTTATCTTGTTTATTGATGATTTGAGCTTTTCTAACAACGACGACAACTTCTCTGCACTAAAAGCTATTTTAGAGGGCGGTGTTGCATCCTGCGGCAAAAATGTATTGATTTACGCTACCAGCAATCGACGACATCTGGTTAAAGAATCTATGACACAACGACAGGGAGATGACCTGCACCTCAATGACACCCTGCAGGAAACCATGAGCTTGGCAGCTCGTTTTGGATTGACGGTTACCTTCCAAAAACCAAATAAAGACGCCTATTTGGATATCGTAAAGCACCTTGCCCTGCAATACGGCATACATCTGCCGGAACAAGAGCTATTCACCAAAGCAGAAGCATTCGCCATTCGCTGTAACGGCAGAAGCCCGCGAGCTGCAAAACATTTTATCGAACTGCAAAAAGCAGGCATTTGATTTGGTCTTTACCACAGAACGGAACTATCTAATTGGAACTGATGGCAAGAAAACAGTGCCACTGTCAAATCTAAGGCATCGTGTATATACTGCCCGCCTATCATCTCTTGATATCAGTCATGTCGCAAGATACAAGAGCTTTGATTTTATAGCAAATTCAGTATTATGCAAACATTGTTTCCATTTCTGCACACAATCTTTGACGCCAAGCTAAACCCATTACAAAAACCCCCTTTGACGATTATCCTCGTCAAAGGGGGCTCTCTTTTCCTTTTTATTGTAGTGATGAATAGACCTTTCTGTTCCAATTTCTTGCAGCCATCTCCGTCGCGGCACTTGCAGCAGTCTTTCTCTTTGATTGCCGCCTTTTATATACTGCATCCATTTCCGCATTTTTCATGGATGCGTATCCACTATTGCATAACAGCCCCTTTGCTTGCCGCAGAAACGATTCTGCTGTATCTTGCCAGCCATCCACTCGTCACCTTTGGTGCAGGAGGTATGTACTGCTTTCTTCTTTCTTCCAATTCCGCATCGCTCAATTTCACCTGAATGGAAGCATTGGGAATATCAATCTCAATCAGATCTCCGTCCTGCAGCAATCCGATTTCCCCGCCTGCCGCCGCTTCCGGACAAACATGACCGATGGATGCGCCTCGGCTGGCACCGGAAAATCTTCCATCTGTAATCAACGCCACGGACTTATCCAACTGCATGCCTGCCAGTGCACTGGTGGGATTGAGCATCTCCCGCATACCAGGACCGCCTTTGGGACCTTCATACCGGATGACCACCACATCTCCTGGTTTGATTTCTCCTCGATAAATGGCAGCAATGGCATCGCTTTCATCATCAAACACACGAGCAGGACCTGTATGGCACAACATCTCCTCTGCAACGGCACTGCGCTTGACAACACAGCCATCTTTCGCGATATTCCCCCAAAGAACAGCGATGCCTCCTGTTTCGCTGTATGGCGACTCGATGGGACGGATAATGTCTGGATTTTTATTGTACGCATCTGCAATATTTTCTCCCAGTGTTTTTCCGCTTACCGTCATGCACTGTAAATTCAAAAGTCCTTTTTTCGACAATTCTGCCTGTACCGCAGGAATGCCGCCCGCCTGCTGCAAATCCACAATATAGGTATTCCCCGCCGGCGCTAAATGACAAAGATTCGGTACTTTGGCGGAAATTTCATTAAAAATTTGCAAATCCAAATCCACACCTGCTTCATTGGCAATTGCCAACAAATGCAGCACGCTGTTGGAGGAGCAGCCCAACGCCATATCACAAGCAACAGCATTGCGAATAGAAGCTTCCGTCAGAATATCTCTTGCCCGAATATTCCGTTCCACCAATTCCATAATTTTCATGCCTGCATGTTTTGCTAATTGCAGTCTGGCACTGGAAACCGCCGGAATCGTACCATTGCCGGGCAGTGCAATGCCGATGGCTTCACATAGACAGTTCATACTGTTTGCCGTAAACATTCCAGCACAGGAACCGCATCCAGGGCAGACATTTTGCTCAAATTCCTCCAGTTTCGCTTCGTCAATGATGCCAGCTTTTTTCGCTCCTACTGCCTCAAACATTTCAGACAAACTTTTATAGTTGTTGTCCACAATACCGGGCATCATGGGACCACCAGAACAAACAATCGCAGGTAGATTGATTCTTGCAGCTGCCATCACCATACCCGGTACAATTTTGTCACAATTGGGCACCAATACCAATCCATCAAAACAGTGTGCCATCGCCATGGTTTCCACACTGTCTGCAATCAATTCTCTGCTGGCAAGGCTGTACTTCATGCCAATATGCCCCATAGCAATGCCGTCGCATACCCCAATGGCAGGTACTTCAATGGGCGTACCGCCCGCCATACGAATCCCAGCCTTGACTGCTTGCGCTACTTTATCCAGATGGAAATGCCCCGGAACAATTTCACTGTGCGCAGATACAACGCCAATCAACGGACGATCCAACTCCTCTTTGGTATATCCCATCGCATAAAACAGGCTGCGCATGGGCGCTTTTTCCACTCCCTGCGTAACTTGTGCGCTTCTCAAATCTTCTTTTTTCATATCTCATCGGGGGCGATCCTTACGGAATCAAGAAAGCGCCCAAAAACTAGATTGCCGGAAGAAAACACTTGTTTCCCATTGGTTTCTTCCGGCAAATGACAAAGAATCCTGACATCAGAAACGACAAGGATCAGCAAATCCACTCCTGGATGGGTTTACCATTTTCATTGATTTCTCCTGTCAGCGATCATATTAGACGCTTTTTCGTCGAGGAATTCCCCTTCCTCCTTTTCTCCTGTATTATTTTTTCAGCCAGCTCATCATTTCACGCAGTTCTTTGCCCACATGGCACAGCTGATGATCCGCCTGTACTCTTCTGGATGCCAGGAATTTCGCTTTGCCGCCTGCGGTCATTTCCTGGATAAAAGTGCTTGCAAAGGTACCATCTTGAATATCTGCCAGCAGGCTCTTCATACCGGCTCTTGCTTCCTCTGTAATGATCCGTTTGCCTGCAATATAATCTCCGTATTCCGCCGTATTGGAAATAGAATAACGCATTTTATCAAATCCGCCTTCATATATCAAATCTACGATCAGTTTCATCTCATGAATACATTCAAAGTATGCCATTTCCGGCTCATATCCAGCTTCTACCAGTGTTTCAAATCCAGCTTTCATCAGTTCTGTTACGCCGCCGCACAGTACCGCTTGTTCCCCGAACAGATCTGTTTCGGTTTCTTCCTTGAACGTGGTCTCCAGAATGCCTGCACGACCTGCACCGATGCCACAGGCATATGCCAATGCATATTCTTTCGCTTTGCCAGAAGCATCCTGATATACTGCAATCAGACTGGGTACACCTGCGCCTTCGGTATACAGCTTTCTGACAATATGACCGGGTCCTTTTGGCGCAATCATAATCACATCCAGATTTTTCGCGGGCTGAATCTGATTATAATGGATATTAAAGCCATGGGCAAATGCCAGAATGTCGCCTTCTTTCATGTGCTTGGCAATCTGATTTTTGTAAATATCCGCTGCCAGCTCATCCGGTACCAACATCATGACCACATCGCCCGCTTCTGCCGCTTCCTCAATCTCCATCACTTTCAACCCTGCTGCTTCTGCCTTTGCTGTATGAGCGGAACCTTTTCTCAGTCCTACCACAACGTCCATACCGCTTTCTTTCAGGTTCTGTGCGTGTGCATGTCCCTGGCTGCCAAAGCCAATCACTGCGATGGTTTTTCCATCCAGCATACTTAAATTACAATCCTGATCATAGTATTTGTTTATCATTGGTAAACACTCCTTTTCTTTTGCACTTTTTCTGTTTCTTCTTCCGTTGTTTTATTCTGAAAGACCCCGTTCAATGCCTGTAATTCCTGTCCGGCATACTTCGATGATGTCGTACTCTGCCACCATTCCCATAAAGCCGTCCAATTTTTCAGGAGAGCCTGTCAGTTCAATAATCATACTATTTTGGGACAAATCAATGATTTTTCCTCTGTAAATATCCACAATCTCGTGCAGCGCGGTACGTTGTTCTGCATTGGTACGGATTTTTACCAACAACAGCTCCCGGTACACACTATTTTTCATATCCAGCAGATAAATTTCCCGTACCACCTCCAGCTTTTCTGTCTGTGAAATAATCTGATGCAGGACATGTTCATCATTTTCGCTGGTTACCACCGTAATACGGGTCAACCCCGGCACATGGGTTTCCGAAGCAGTGATGGTGCTGATATTAAAGTTTCTTCTGCCAAACAGACTGGAAATCCTCGCTAACACATTGGGTTGATTATCTACTAAAATACGCACCACTTGTCTTGGGGCTTCTTTATTGACCTTGATTTCCGTCATGTCTTCGCCTCCTCTTTTGTATCGTTCAATTCAAGATGATATCTTCTACCGTACCACCATTGGGTATCATCGGAAGTACTTTTTCTTCCTGATCAATGATGCATTCAATCCATACCGGTCCCGTTTCTTTGAGTGCCTGTGCAAAAGCATCTCGGAACGCCTGCGGCGTTTCTGCCCGGAACCCCTTCACACCAAACCCTTCCGCTACCTTCACAAAATCCGTCTTGCGATTCGGTGTCGTCGCACAATACCGCCGCTCATAGAAAGAGCTTTGCCACTGATATACCATTCCCAGAACATGATTATTCATAATCACGGTAATAATCGGAAGCCCTTCACTGACTGCCGTACATCCTTCATTCAAATTCATATGAAACGACGCATCTCCGGTAAAATGTATCACTCGTTTATCCGGACATCCCACCTGTGCACCGATCGCAGCACCGTAACCGAAACCCATCGTTCCCAGACCGCCGCTGGTCAAGAATGCTTTTGTGTTGCGGTGTTTGATAAACTGAGCCGCCCACATCTGATGCTGTCCCACATCTGTCACATAAATGGTTTCTTTATCCGTCATGTCACACACAGATTCAATAATTTCTCTGGGATGCATTTTCGCTTGCGGACACTGGACCATCACAGATTGTGCTTTCCATTGTGCGATCTGCTCCAACCAACCCGAACGTTTTTGATCCTCTACCAGCGGCAACAGCTGTTCCAAAAAATATTTCACATCCGATAATATACTCAGCTCTACAATAACATTTTTATTGATTTCGCTCTCGTCAATATCTACCTGAATTTTCACAGCATCCTTCGCAAATTTTTCCATATTCAGCGCTACTCTGTCAGAAAACCGCGTACCGAGTGCCAGGACCAAATCCGCCTGATCCACCGCTTTATTTGCCGCAACGCTTCCGTGCATCCCAATCATTCCCAAAGCGCGTTCTTCCTGATATCCAATGATACCGGCAGCCATCATCGTATAAGTAACGGGAATATCTCCTTTCTCCATCAACCGATGCAGTTCTTGTACCGCATCCGATGCCGCCACACCGCCGCCGCAGTAAATGACTGGTCGTTTTGCCTGATTGAGATACGCCGCCGCTTTCTCTACTTCCTCCCGTTCCGCCTTTGGCAGCGCCACATTGGAGGACGGCGTTGGACATGGTTCAAAAGCAACCATCGCCGCAGTCACATCCTTTGTCACATCCACCAATACCGGTCCCTTTCTCCCGGTTTGGGCAATTCGGAATGCCTCCCGCATGGCATGCGCCAAATCTTCAACACGGTTGACAAAAAAGTTGTGCTTGGTAATCGGCATTGTAATACCAGTGATATATACTTCCTGAAAGGCATCTCTACCAATCAGGCTATTTGCTACATTCGATGTAATGGCAACCATAGGAATACTGTCCATAAACGCAGTTGCAATTCCCGTCACCAGATTGGTTGCTCCGGGACCGCTTGTGGCAAACACCACGCCGGTTTTTCCCGTCGCTCTTGCATATCCGTCTGCCGCATGTGCTGCTCCCTGTTCATGGGCTGTCAGCACGTGCCGAATTCGGTTTTGATAGGAATACAGTGTGTCATAAATGTTCAGCGCAGCGCCTCCGGGATATCCAAAAACGGTGTCCACGCCCTGTTCCAACAAAATTTCCATGATCACTTGTGATCCTGTCATCTTCATGTGGCAGTCCCTCTCTTTCTTTTTTTCTTTCGTGTGTTTCCTTTGTTCATTTGTACTTTTTTTGATACACCCCATTATATTACACTTTTGCTAAATGTCAATAACTTTTTTTGGTGTATCTGCATAATAAAAAAAATACAATGTATTTACAAAAATGCACTTGACAAATTGTTTTTATTTTAGTACACTTTCTATCATTCACAGGAAACCTGTGAAGCAGCTTTTGTCTGCCTGCCTTGGCAATCTTGCTACCTCCATCAGACAGGCAGACAAAAACGGACACGGGAACGTCCGTTGCAAAGCGTTTATACAAAAGACTCAAGATTCATGGAAAGAAGGTTTGATGAAAATGAAAAATTATGAAAAGTATGAAGTCGGTTATTTTATGCCACCAGAACCATCAATGCAATGGGTCACCAAAGATCATCTGGATCATGCACCCATTTGGTGCAGTGTTGATTTAAGAGACGGTAATCAAGCCCTAATCGTTCCCATGAGTCTAAATGAAAAAGTAGCATTCTTCCAATTTCTAGTATCTTTGGGATTTAAGGAAATTGAAGTTGGCTTTCCTGCCGCATCCGATACGGAATATGAATTTCTGCGTACATTAATTGAGCAGAATTTGATTCCAGACGATGTAACCGTGCAGGTATTGACACAGTCTCGGGAACATATTATTGCAAAAACATTTGAATCATTGAAGGGCGTCAAACGGGCAATTGTACATCTGTATAATTCTACTTCTCTTGCACAACGAGAACAAGTTTTCCGTGCTGACAAACAGGAAATTATTGACATTGCCGTCAGCGGTGCAACATTGATGAACGAATATGCAAAAAAAATGCCGGAAACCGATTTCCGTTTTGAATATTCTCCAGAAAGCTTTACCGGTACAGAAATCGACTTTGCAGAAGCCATCTGCAATGCCGTCATTGATATTTGGCAGCCGACTCCGGAGAAAAAGGTAATCATTAACCTACCTGCAACTGTATCCATGTCTATGCCGCATATCTATGCCGCACAGATTGCATACATGTCCCATCATCTGCACCGCCGAGATAGCGTTGTTTTGTCTTTGCATCCCCATAATGACCGCGGTACCGCGGTCGCAGATGCAGAGCTGGGTCTGCTGGCAGGCGGCGATCGTATCGAAGGCACACTGTTCGGGAATGGAGAAAGAACTGGTAATGTAGACATTGTCACCCTTGCCATGAACCTGTTCTCTCACGGCGTAGATCCAAAGCTGGACTTCTCTGATATGCCAAAGGTAGTCGAAGCCTATGAGAAATATACGGATATGAAGGTACATCCTCGTCAACCCTATGGCGGGCAATTGGTATTTGCTGCATTTTCCGGCTCTCATCAGGATGCGATTGCCAAAGGCATGAAATATCGTTCCGAACGTCATATGCACCGTTGGATGGTGCCGTATCTGCCTATTGATCCCCATGACGTAGGAAGAGAATATGAAGCGGATGTCATTCGTATCAACAGCCAATCCGGCAAAGGCGGTATTGCTTATATTCTGGAACAAAACTACGGATTCCGTATTCCAATGAAAATGAGAGAAGAGATTGGCTACATGATCAAAGGCGTATCCGATCGAGGACATAAAGAACTGAAACCGGCGGATGTTTATGAAGCCTTCCGCATGGAATATATCAACGTATTTGACCCGGTGGATATTACAGATGCTACTTTCCGGAAAAATTCCACTTATAAGGGAGACGATGGTTATACGGTAGATATCCGTGTACATATTGCTGGCACAGAATACAACTTTACTGCCTCTGGAAACGGTCGTCTGGATGCAGTCAGCAATGCACTGCGCCAATCCAAACTGTATAGCTTTGATTATACTTTCGTTACCTATGAAGAACATGCGTTGGAGGCGGAATCCAACTCCCGCGCCGCTGCCTATGTTGCCATCGCCGATAAAAGCGGGAAGATCTTCTGGGGAATCGGGCTGCATGAAGACATTATTCTGGCTTCCATCAACGCTCTGGTCAGTGCAATTAACCGCTTGAATAAAGTCAGCCATTTTATTACGAAATAACAACAAATTGTTTACCGGGACAGGTGCCGCATCCGACAGTTTGTCGCACCTGTCCCTTTCTATATCAAAAGGAGCGATTTTTTATGGGTATGACAATGACACAGAAAATTTTGGCGGCACATGCCGGATTGGACACCGTACAGGCAGGACAATTGATCCGCGCAAAACTGGATATGGTGCTGGGAAACGACATCACTTCTCCTGTCGCTATCAACGAATTTGAAAAAGCTGGCTTTACCAGCGTATTTGATAAAAGCAAAATCTCCATGGTTATGGACCATTTTACTCCCAATAAAGATATCAAAGCTGCAGAACAGTGCAAACAATGCCGCACCTTCGCACGTACCTTTGGTATTGATCATTTTTATGATGTGGGCAATATGGGAATTGAACACGCCCTGCTGCCGGAAAAAGGACTGGTTGCTGCCGGTGAATGCATCATCGGCGCTGACTCCCACACTTGTACCTATGGAGCATTGGGCGCATTTTCCACTGGTGTTGGTTCCACAGATATGGCTGCCGGCATGGCTACCGGCGAAGCCTGGTTTAAAGTACCAGAGGCAATTTTATTCCGTCTGCATGGTTCCTTACAAAAATACGTCAGCGGCAAAGACGTCATCCTGCATATCATCGGTATGATTGGTGTAGACGGCGCTTTGTATCGCTCTATGGAATTTGTCGGAGATGGATTGCGCAGTCTGACTATGGATGATCGCCTGTGCATTGCCAATATGGCCATCGAAGCCGGTGGAAAGAACGGAATTTTCCAAGTGGATGATATTACCCGTACCTACATGAAAGATCGGGTAACTCGCCCTTATACCGCCTACGAACCGGATGCGGACGCAGAATATATCCAAATTTACGATATTGATTTATCCGCCATCCGCCCTACTGTCGCGTTTCCCCATTTGCCAGAAAACACCAAAACGATCGATGAGATCGGAGAGATCCCGATTGATCAGGTCGTAATAGGTTCCTGTACCAACGGCAGATTATCCGATATGAAAACTGCTGCGGAAATTCTCAAAGGCAAAAAAATACATCCCAACGTGCGCGCGATCATCATTCCTGCTACGCAGGCAATTTATAAAGAATGTATGCACGCAGGTTATTTAGATATTTTCATCGACGCAGGCTGCGTAGTATCCACCCCTACCTGCGGTCCCTGTCTGGGTGGTCATATGGGAATTCTGGCAGCTGGAGAACGCTGCGTAGCAACGACCAACCGCAATTTTGTTGGTCGTATGGGACATGTCACATCTGAAGTATATCTGGCAAGCCCTGCAGTAGCAGCAGCTTCTGCAATCGCCGGTAGAATCAGCTGTCCGAAAGAAGGATAACAAAAAGGAGAAAAAGGAGGTTTTGTGCAATGAAAGCGAATGGACGTGTACATAAATATGGAGATAACATTGATACAGACGTAATTATTCCAGCAAGACATCTGAATACAGCAAACCATAAAGAATTGGCAAGCCATTGTATGGAAGATATTGATACAGAATTTGTGCATAAGGTCAAAACAGGCGATATCATGGTAGGCGGTTGGAATTTTGGTTGCGGTTCTTCCAGGGAACACGCTCCCATTGCCATTAAAGAATCCGGTATTTCTTGTGTGATCGCAAAAACATTTGCGCGTATTTTTTATCGAAATGCCATCAATATCGGTCTGGCAATTTTGGAATGCGAAGAAGCCAGCAATAAAATACAGGATGGAGACGAAGTTTCCATCGATTTCGACACTGGTGTAATCACTAATATCACTCGAAAGGAATCCTATCAAGCACTACCGTTTCCTGATTTTATCAAAGATATCATTGCAAAAGGCGGCTTGCTCCGTTCCATTCAATAATCAAATAATCAAAACAGAAAGGATTGTTTCCTATGAAATATACCATTGCAGTCATTCACGGTGATGGCATCGGTCCTGAAGTCGTGCAGGAAGCCATACAGGTACTGGATGTCATTGCCGAAAAATATCAGCATACATTTACATACACACCCGTTTTCGCCGGCGGATGTGCCATTGACGCAGTTGGCGAATGTCTTCCGCAAGCCACCATCGATGCCTGCAAAGCTGCAGATGCCGTTTTGTTAGGCGCAGTCGGCGGTTGGAAATGGGATACGCTGCCCGGTGACAAGCGCCCAGAACGAGCCCTGCTGGGGTTGCGCAAAGAGTTAGGGTTGTTTGCGAATCTGCGTCCGGCTTTGCTGTTTGATGCTCTGTCTGATGCTTGCCCATTGAAAGCAAATATCGTTTCCGGTGGTCTAGACTTCGTTGTGGTACGGGAATTGACTGGCGGCATCTATTTTGGAGAGAAAGGCATGAAAGAAACGCCTTTGGGGTTGGCAGCTTATGACGTGGAACAATATGCAGAAGAAGAAGTTCGCAGAATCGCAGTCACTGCTTTTGATATGGCAAGAAAGCGGAATAAAAAAGTAACCAGCGTGGATAAAGCCAATGTTCTGGAAAGCTCGCGTTTATGGCGGCGCATTGTAACAGAAGTATCAAAAGACTATCCTGATGTTGCATTGGATCATCTCTATATTGATAACGCTGCAATGCAGCTAATACGCAATCCCAAGCAGTTTGATGTCATTGTCACCGGAAATATTTTTGGAGATATCTTATCGGATGAAGCTAGTATGATTACCGGTTCCATCGGTATGCTTCCCTCTGCCAGTCTTGCACACGGCAATTTCGGTATGTATGAACCGGTACATGGATCTGCACCGGATATTGCTGGTCAGAATAAAGCAAATCCCATGGCAGCCATTCTGTCTGCCGGAATGATGCTGCGTTACAGCTTTGGTCTAATACAAGAAGCAGATGATATCGAACGTGCCGTCACCGCTGTATTAGCACAGGGTTATCGTACACCGGATATCTATACCGCAGGTATGAAACAAATCGGCACACAAGAAATCGGTCAATTGATCCGCTCTGCTCTGACAGAATAAAAAATCCATACAAAGAGTCCGATCTCTTTCCATAACAATCGGACTCTTTCTTGCTCCCAGGAATAGCAACCGGCAAACGTTTTCGCTTCCCTCTGTTTCACTCTTTTCAAATCCACAACATACAGCCGCAAGCCTATCTCCATAAAATTCCCTTTCTGATACCATTTCTCATTCAAACGGTATATCTCTTATCTTTATTCTTTCTTTAATATGATCATGCATGATCGTTCCCTGTTCTTCCGCTCTCTCATTCCAAAGCACTTGCGCATGAACATCCTTTTGTAAACCCCAAAGGAATCCCTCTCCTTACGATTCGCTCCATACGGATACAAACGCTGTCTATGAAAAAAGAGCACTTCCTTTCAGAATGTGCTCTTTTGGATATCAACCAATTAAAATATCATACTTTTTGCCTGTGCTTATTTTTCCTATGTCTCTTTTGGAAAAATCAACCGAATTGTCGTTCCCTGATCCACTTCGCTTTCCATTTCCACTTCCGCCTGATGCAGCAATGCACCATGCTTTACAATGGATAAGCCCAAACCAGAACCCTCAATGGTTTTGCTGCGACTACGGCTGACACGGTAAAACCGTTCAAATACCCGTTCTTGTTCTCCTGCTGGTATCCCAATTCCGGTATCCTGAACCGTCAACCAGACTTCCTTTTCTCTGTTTTCAATCCGCACCGTAACACTTCCCGATTCTTTGTTATAACGGATAGCATTATCACACAAATTATAAACCATCTCTTCCAATACATGCGGGACGCCATGGATCACCGCTTCTTCCGCCTGCAAAAACAAAGAGACATGATGCTGCGTTGCAGAAGTTTCCAGCCGCTTGATAACCGTTTCTCCAATCCGTGCCAAATCCACATCTGCTTTTTCCATCGTTCCTTCTGCTTCATCCAAACGGGATAACTGAATAATATCCTGTACCATCGCAATCAGTCTTTGCGCTTCTTCATATATATTTTCCGCAAACCGTGGGACGTCTTCTGTTTTAACCATACCATTTTTGATGATTTCCGCGAAACCAGAAATGGATGTTAACGGTGTTTTCAATTCATGGGAAACATTTGCCGTAAACTCTCTGCGGAGTCTTTCCCGGTCTGCTTTCTCGGTATTATCAAACATCAGTACCACAACACCGGCAACCAACTGTTCCTCTGTGACCGGATTTGCTAATAATTTATAGCTTCTGCCTTCACTTTCCATCGTTGCTTCTTCGTGTTTTCCTTGCAAAGCCAGCGAAATACATTTGCGGAATATTTCGCTGCGATTGAGCGTATACACATTTTCCCGCTCCTGCACCTGCTGGATACCCAATAACCGCAGCGCTCCTTGATTACAGGAGAGCACTTCCCCCTTCGCATCCAATACCAGCAAACCTTCTTCCATATTTTCTGTAATGGTAGAAAATTCTCGCTGTCTGCGTTTTTGTTCCTGTACCTGTTTATGAATCATTTTTTGTTGTACTGCAATTCTGCGCAAAAATGGAGCCATTTCATCATACACTTCTGCCTGCTCTGGATGCTCCAAATCCACCTTTTCCAGCGGTTTGACAATGGCTTTTGATGTTTTGCTTGCCAACAATCCTGCCAAAACCAGTGCAATGGCAACCGCCACTGCTAAAGGCTGCGTCATGGAAAGAAAGATACTCAGTGCGCTCAGTGCTGTTGTGGACAAACGTAATACACTGCCATCCTGCAAACGCAGTGCATAATTTTCTGTTCTTTCCGCTAAGGTGGTGGAATATCGCGAACTTTCTCCTGATCCCGTCCGCATCGCTTCCTGTACTTCTTCTCGGTCTCCATGATTTTCCATCTGAGATTCATCCACAACAGAATCGTACAAAACCGATCCATCCGCTGCAATCCATGTCAGGCGCTGCGTATTCGTTTCAGACAAATCCTCCAAATAAGCAATACCTTCTTTTTCAATTGCCGCAGCGATATAGGCTGCCTCCGCACGCATGGTTCTCTGTGTATTATCGCTGATATAATCCCCTACAAATGTCATCAAAATCAATGAGGAGGCTGCCAAAACGCCTAGAGATACATAAAATATCGCACGAAAAATTCTTTTCGTCATGCATTTCCTCCAATCTTGTACCCAATTCCTCGTATTGTTTCAATGTATTTGCCGCATTCGCCTAATTTTTGGCGCAGGGTACGAATATGTACATCTACTGTCCGGTTCTCCCCATCAAAATCATACCCCCAAATTTTATTGAGCAACTGATCTCTCGTCAAAACCATACCGCGATTTTCCATTAAATAGCAAAGCATATCAAATTCTTTTTTTGTTAAAACCACTGCTGCACCGCAAGCAATCACCTCATGTCGCTCCCGATGTACGCTCAAATCTCCGATTTGATAAATATTTTGTACCGCGGGACGCAACTCTTCCGTTCTCCGCAGCAACGCTTTCACCCTTGCTAACAATTCCATCATACCAAATGGTTTGGATACATAATCATCGGCTCCGCTATCCAAGCCCATCACTTTGTCGTACTCACTTGCTTTTGCTGTCAGCATAATGACAGGGATTTTTTTCATTGCCTCTGTCTGCCGCAACTTTTGCAAAATCTGGATGCCATCCTCTTCCGGCAACATAATATCCAACAGCACCAAATCCGGCAGTTCCTTTTTGCATGCTTCCCAAAACAGAGAAGGTCTATCAAAACCTTCCGCGGACAATCCTGCTGTATTCAATGTATATGCTACCAATTCCCGAATACTGTTGTCATCCTCTACCAGATATATCATCGGCAGCCTCACTCCTTACATCAAAGAATGTTCATTGATCATCAATTGAAACCGCAGTCCCAACTTCTCCGCAGCTTTTCTGCACAGTGTCATCCGTTCCAAAAAGATCTCAAAATAATCCATCACCGAACCATAGCGGGTATCTACCGTTAACTTCAGTTTAATTAGGGTATGCGCTTCATTGATCTTTAAGACAGATTTCTCCACAGAATAATTTACCCGGTCATGAATATCGAATGTCTTCTCATCCCGATTGCGCACACGAGTTCTGCGAACATCCGATTTATCCGCCAGAATCAATGCCGCCGCAATGGCATTTACTGGAACGCCATAGCCCTCGTCATGATTGCCTATAGCTGTTACAACCATTGCAATATCTTCTGCATCCATCCCCAGCTTATCCAGAATACGAAACGCCATAACTGCTCCGCTCTGCGAATGATCTACACGATTGACCACATTTCCAATATCATGCATAAAACCTGCAATCTTCGCCAGTTCAATCTCATGTGCGGAGTATCCCAGTGTTTCTAAGATATATTGCGCCGTTTCTGCCACGCGGGTCACATGGGCAAATGAGTGCTCTGTAAACCCCAATGCTGCTAAAGATTCATCCGCACGCTGAATATACGTGCGGATGTCTGCGTTGTTTTTGATTTCTTCATATGAGATCATGCATTTTCACCGTCCAACCCACCATGGACACCCGTAATGGAATATTCTACCCATTCTGCAATGTTAGTGGCATGGTCGGCAACACGCTCCAAATACTTCGCAATCATCAGCATATCAATGCATAGCTCGCTGTCTGTTTTATCTTCTGCCATTAAAGCAATCAATTCCCCACGGATTTTTACAAACAGCTGATCCACCACATCATCATACTGAATCACTTTTTGCGCCAAATCCAAATCCCGTTTCACAAAGGAATCTACACTGTCGGTCACCATTTTCACTGCTTCTGTTCCCATGGAACGAATGTGCACACTGCTGGTAAGTTCCAAATCCTTGCCTTTCATATCTCTCACAATTTCTACGATATCTGCCGCCTGATCGCCGATTCTTTCCATATCAGAAATCATCTTCAGCGCAGAAGAGATGGAACGCAGATCTCTCGCTACCGGCTGTTGCTGCAGCAGCAGTCTCATGCACAGTGCTTCAATTTCCCTTTCTTTTCGGTCGATTTCACTGTCTTTTCCCAAAACTACCTGAACCAAGGATTCATCTTTTTCGAATAAAGACTGTAGAGCCGCCGTAATTGCTTCTTCACATAACGCGCCCATTGTAATCAATTCCACGTGTAATTGTTCTAATTGTTCATCAAATCTTGTACGCATATCAACCAAACCTCCCAGTAATATAGTCCTCTGTGCGTTTATCTTTTGGCATAGAGAACAACTGCTCCGTGCCACCGAATTCCACGACTTCTCCCAACAGGAAAAAAGCAGTTTTATCCGAAATACGGGCAGCTTGCTGCATATTGTGTGTTACCATGATAATAGTGTACTCTTTTTTCAGTTCCACTGCAAGTTCTTCAATACGAGAGGTGGAAATCGGGTCTAATGCAGAGGTCGGTTCATCCATCAATAACACTTCCGGTTGTACTGCCAACGCACGCGCAATACATAAACGCTGTTGCTGACCACCGCTCATACCCAAAGCATTTTTCTTCAAACGGTCTTTTACTTCATCCCAAATCGCAGCATCACGCAATGCTTTTTCCACAATCTCATCCAGTTTTACTTTGGAGCGAACGCCGTGGGTTCTGGGACCATACGCAATATTATCATAAATACTCATCGGAAACGGATTCGGTTTTTGGAACACCATACCAACCCGTTTTCGTAGCTGATTCAAGTCCATACTACCGTAAATATCTTCTCCATCCAACAAAACATTTCCCGTAATGCGGCAGCCTTCCACCAAATCATTCATTCTATTCAGTGACTTCAACAGTGTGGATTTCCCACAGCCAGAAGGTCCAATGAATGCTGTAATTTCTCCTTCGGGAATATTCAATTCAATATTTTTTAACGCCTTAAAATCTCCGTAATATAAATCCAGATTGGATATCTCAAACTTATTCATACTCAATCTTTCACTCCTACCTTCTTCGCAATCAATCCCGACAATGCATTGATACCGATAACAACCACCAGTAATACAACAGCCGTTGCATACGCCTGTTCCATATACAATCCTTCATTCAACAACGCATACATATGTACCGCCAATGTACGCCCTGAAGACATCACGCCATCTGCCACTTGCGCTGCCGTACCTGCAGGATAAAGCAATGCTGCTGTTTCTCCCACAATTCTGCCGACTGCCAAAATCACGCCTGCTAAAATTCCAGGCACTGCAGACGGCAATACAATACGAAATACCGTACGCAGCTTGCCTGCTCCCAAACCAAAACTACCTTCCCGGTACAAATCCGGTACCGCAATCAACGCCTCTTCTGTCGTACGCATAATCAACGGCAATATCATAATCGCCAATGTCAATGCACCGCCTAAGATAGTGTAGCTCCAACCTAGGAAAATATTGAAGAACAAATACCCAAACAAACCATATACAATAGAAGGAATACCAGAAAGCGTTTCTGTGGTCACACGAACTACGGAAACCAGACGATTTCCGCGCTTTGCATATTCCACCAAATAAATCGCTGAACAGATACCCACTGGCAATGCAAATAATAAGGAGAGTCCTGTGATCATCAGAGTATTGATAATCGCTGGCATCATCGAAACATTCTCTGTTGTATAATTCCATTCAAATAATTCGGGACTCAAATTGGGAATTCCTTTGATTAGGATATACGCAATCAACGCAATCAATACAGAAAGTGTAATCACTGCCGAAACCACTACCAACAGCAATAACACCGCCGATAACGGTTGATGCCGATAACTTTTGATCTTTTGTATCCATTTTGATTTGTTTTGTGCTTGCATTAGGACTTCCTCCTTTTCAGAGCCGAGAAGGACAAGTTAATAATCAGGATAAATACAAACAGTACTACACCGGTACCCAACAAAGCTTCCCTGTGCAAGTCTGTTGCATATCCCATTTCCATAACGATGTTTGCTGTCAGTGTACGTACACCGCTGAAAATATTCTCCGGCATAGTTGCCTGGTTCCCAGCAACCATGATCACCGCCATGGTTTCACCAATGGCACGTCCTACACCCAGAATCACACCCGCCAGAATTCCCTGCTTTGCAGCTGGCAGCAATGTAAAAAATACACTTCTTTCATGTGTTGCACCTAACGCCAGAGAACCTTCATAATATGAATTCGGAACTGCACGGATGGCAGATTCTGAAACTCCAATAACCGTAGGTAAAATCATAATTCCCAACAAAATAGATGCAGTAAAAATACCTTTCCCGCCTACATTAAACAGATCCTGTACAATCGGTACAATCACAACCAGACCAAAGAAACCGTATACAATAGACGGAATACCCGCCAGCAGGGACACTGCCGGTTTTAATATTTTATACAGTTTAGCCGGGCAAAATCTTGCCATAAACACTGCGCACAAAATTCCCAACGGTACACCAATAATCACCGCTCCTGCAGTCACATAAATACTACCGATAATCATCGGGAAAATACCATAAATATCATTTCCTGGTTTCCACGTTCTGCCCAGCAAAAAATCTGCTACGCCGATTTCAAAAATTGCCGGCAGACCATTTGCAAATAGAAATACACAAATCAATGCTACCGATAATATGGAAACACAAGCTGTCAATAAGAAAACAAACTTCATGACACTTTCTCTCATTGGTATTTCTTCGCTCCTTTCCGCTTCTCAAAAAGTATGCCGAAAGGCTCTCTCTTTCGGCATACACTTTTCCTTCTCTTTTTCTTTTGTGTGATTAAGCTACTTCAGACCAATCAGTAATTGTGCCTGTGAAGATTTCTTTTACCATTTCGCTTGTCATATCACTTACTGTGTTTTCATTGTTAACAATCACTGCAATACCGTCCATTGCAATTACAGTAGGCTGCAGACCATTTGCCAGTTCACTGTCCTTCAGTTCTCTGGAAGCCATACCAATATCACAGCCGCCCTCTGCTACAGAAGTCATACCAGTTGTGGAGTCATTCTGCTGTACTTCAATGGTAACATCCGGATTCAGCGCAATATATCCTTCTTTCAGTTTTTCCATTACAGGTGCGATGGAAGAAGAACCTGCTACAACAATCTTACCGGACATACCGCTTGCAGTATATGCACCTGCACTACCCTGGCTGATATAACCTTCTTCTTCGATCACTGCCTGACCTTCATCGCTCAGAATATAAGTAATGAAATCACTTGTCACATCAGATACTTCTGCGCCAGTAGCAATGTTGAACGGACGAGCTACTTTATATGTACCACTTTTGATGTTGTCTGCGGTTGCTTCTGCGCCGTCAATCTTCAGTGCTTTTACCTCATCACTCAAAGAACCCAAAGAAATATAGCCAATTGCATTCTGGTTGCCTGCAACGGTTGTCATCATAACAGCTGTGCTGTTTGTAATTTCTGCAGAAGCAGTTGTATTATCCACATCGTTTTCTTCAATACCAAACAATTCAATAAACGCGCCTCTGGTGCCAGAGCCATCTTCTCTGGAGATAACGCTGATTGCGCCGCTCATCGCTTCGGTTTCTGTTTCCGTTGTTTCCGCCGTATTGTTTTCTGTGGTTTCTTCACTGCTGCCGCCGCAACCAGTCAGTGCCGCAACAGACATGATCATTGCTAAACTAAGTGCCAAAAATTTCTTCATAATTGTTCTCTCCTTTTTTGTGTTGTCCTTCATTTGACGCACCCATCATACCGTGCACAGGTTAAATCAAATATCCCATTTATGTTAAATTTATGTTAAATCCATGCTTTCCCCTTTCCTTTCATTGACAAAAATTCTGTAGCATGATAGCCTAAATACGCCGAAATTATCGGTTTGTTCTCTATACTTAAAATTTAACATTTGTATTTAACATTAGAACTCGACAAATTTTTCTTTGACTGCTGCTCTGTGACCTCTTCTCCTCACTGACACAGTCAAATACTATTACAAATGACGGATGAATCGCACAATCAAAAAGGAGGAATGCAATATGCGGCATCCAAGCAAACAAATCACTGGTGCTTTTTTCTGTATTTTCAGCGCCTGTCTGTGGGGAGTCACCGGCACAGTTGGACAATTTTTATTTCAAGAAACCGGCATAACGCCTGCCTGGCTAACCGCCGTGCGTATGATTGTTTCTGGGTCTGTCTTTTTATGCTTCTTGCTCTTGCGCAACGGAAAACAAACGCTTTCCATATGGCGTAATAAACAAGATGCCCGCGACTTACTTTTATTCAGCGCCTTTGGTATGCTGCTGATGCAGTACAGTTATTTCCTTACCATTGAACGTTCCAATGCCGCTACTGCTACCGTACTGCAATATCTTGCGCCAGTCATGATTGTACTTTACGTTGCTGTCCGGTATCGGAAATCACCGACCCTCCCAGAATGCGGCGCAGTATTATGTGCGTTGATGGGTACCTTTTTGCTGGCCACTCACGGAAATATCCATCGTTTGAGTATCTCCACCAGCGCCTTGTTTTGGGGGTTGCTTTCTGCTGTTGCATTGGCATTTTATACCGCCTTTCCTCATCGCTTACTGCAAAAATATGGCACCATACCATTGATTGCATGGGGAATGTTGCTGGGCGGTATCTTTTTGTCATTCCTTACGCCAATCTGGCAAATCAATGGTACATTCGACGCCTTTTCTATTGCCTGTCTGCTGTTTACCATTTTTTTTGGCGCAATGTTGCCTTATTTGACTTTCTTATACGGTGTGAAGCATATCGGTCCAACAAAATCCAGCCTATTGGCATCCGTAGAACCTTTGTCGTCCACTGTCGTTTCCGTACTGTGGCTGCATATTCATCTGGAACCGCTGGATTACATTGGATTTGCACTGATTGTTACCACTGTATTTTTGTTGTCCGTGAAATTGCCAGCTCAGAAATCATCTAAAATCCGTGCGGCGAAATAATATTTTCTCAAATCACCGATAGTTTGCGTAATGCTGTCAATCAGCATAAATCACCCCATCCTTGGACAAATTCAACTGCTATTTGTTTCTCTAGGAAATAGAATCAGCAAAAAGATTCCTGAATCGCTCTGATGCGTATTTCCATAGCAGCGCCTTGGTAAATAGGTAAAACTTTTGAAAACAAGAATAGTATCATAATGGCATGACGGATGAACGTCCGATTAGGAATCGCTTTCATTCCACCGCAAATTGGAACTTATTCTAAAAACAATGCCACTCTGTTTCGCCCCTTCTCCATCTGGAGCCCAGTATATAAAAAATCCCTGCTGGAAATCGAACATTCCAACAGGGACTCTTTTCTATATTATCTATTCATACGCAAGATACATTCATCCGCATGAATTATTGATAACGATGCAGTACATGATCTACCACACCAACAACTTTTCCACCTTCCAGATATACACGAGGTACTCTCTTTGTAATGACACAAGTTAATTCATAGTTGATGGTATGCAGTTTATCTGCCAATTCTTCAATAGGAAGAACTGCATCGCCTTGTCTACCAAACACTACTACTTCATCTCCCATTTTTACACCGGGAATATCTGTTACATCCAGCATGCACTGGTCCATGCAAATTCTGCCTACAACTGGAGCAAATTTTCCGTTTACCAGCATTCTGGCATTATTGGACAGATTTCTGTTGTATCCATCTGCATAACCGATGGGAACCGTTGCAATCACGCTGTCTTTTTCTGCTGTATAAGTTCTGCCATAGGACAGTTGAGAACCTGCCTTTACTTCTTTAACCAAACCAATGGTTGTTTTCAGTGTCATCAGCGGTTTCAGATCAATTCTGCCTTCACATTCGCCGGAAGGAAGCATTCCGTATGTAATGATACCGGAACGGCACATATCCAGATGTTTTTCTGGATAAGAGATAATGGTTGCGCTGTTTGCACAGTGACGCAGTCCAACATCCACGCCAGCTGCCTGCAATGCATCCACCATCTTCATAAAACGATGGAACTGCATATCAGTAAATTCTGGATTGTCGCCCTGATATGCATCAGCAACCGCATGATGCGTAAAAATGCCGGTAATATGAATATTAGGCATTTTGCTTACTTCAATTATTTCCTGTAAAGACGCTTCAAAATGTTCCTCATCTGTCTGGAAACCAACACGAGTCATACCAGTGTCCAGCTTGATATGACCATCTACAACAACCCCTGCTTTTTCTGCTTCCGCCTGCAGGGCTTTGCAGTAATCCATGCCAATCAATGCCTGTGTAATGTTCTGTTCTGCCAGAATAGAAGCACAGTCAACCGGAGTATATCCTAAAATCAAAATCGGTTTTGTAATACCTTCATTTCGCAGACTCATTCCTTCTTCAATATTGGATACTCCAAACCAGTCAAACCCTGCTGCATCCAGTTTCCGTGCGATAAAGCCGTCGCCATGACCATAGCAGTCTGCTTTCACAATCCCCATTACTTTTTGACCGTCTTTCATTTTGGCGCGAATGCTTTTGATATTATAATCCAACGCATCCAAGTCAATTTCAGCCCAAGTTCTTTTGATAAAATCCATACTCATACGCATCCTTTCTTAAAAAATCCTTTGCTGGATGACAGACAATATCGCCCGCCTTACAACGACAATATTATACCATGTTGTGCGTTTTTTTGCAACATTTAACGAATTCATTTACTGTTGTAAGACAAAATTCAGTAAAATAGTACAGATTTATTTTCATGCCAAATAAAACCGTGAGAACAAAGAAAATGCACTTTCCAATCCTTCTTGTACATCTGCCACATGATCCGCATCACCGACCACTGCATAGGACAGTCTCTCATCCATCAACGCCATTGTCACCTCCTGCAAGGATTCCGGCTCTGAACCACATGCCCATATCATATGATCCATGGGAAGCTCTATCCGTTGCCCATCTGTCTCGATCCATATTCCTGTTTCCGTTCCTTGTAGCACTCTGGTATTGCATCGCAACGATACTTTTTGCTGTTGCAGCATGCGTAAAAGCGGTCTTGCCATTGCCCCCAAATCTATTCCCATCTTCGGCTGTTGCTCTATTATTTCCAAGTCAATCTCTGGAACAATGGTTTTCAAAAACGCTGCCGTTTCCAATCCCAAAGAACCTCCGCCAAGAATCACAGTCTTTCCATTCAGATATCGTTTCTTTAGTTCCGCTTCCGAACACTGCAGCACCTCTTGTGCAGTATTGCCAATTTCCCGCCCTAATCCAGGAATCGGCGGTATCCAAGGTTTACTTCCACTTGCCACAACCGTCAAATACGGCTGTTTCTCTAATACAAAGTCTGCCGTTGCTTCTATATCATACACAATCGTTACACCCAGTCGTTGCAATTCCTCTTCCAGCCATGCTACAAACAGACCTAAATCTCCCTTTTTCGGCGGTAATTTGGCTAATTGCAGCTGACCTCCCAATTGATGCTCTTTGGTAACCAGCGTTGTACGGAACCCACGTTCTGCTGCTTTTTTTGCGGCATACATTCCAACCGGTCCGCCTCCAATCACCAATACTTCTTTGCGCGTTGCAATTTTCCTGCGTTGTTGTTCTAAGTATTCTTTTCCTGCTTCTGGACAAAATGCACATCGCAGTTCTCTGCCTTTCAGCACATCCATGATACAATGGTTGCACGCTTGGCATGGGTTATATCGTTCTTTGTTCTGCAATTTTTCTACATAGTGCGCATCTGTCAAAAAAGCACGTGCTGTGCCAACAAAATCGCAATTTCCGGCTGCCAGCAATCGTTCTGCTGTTTCTGCATCCTGTATGCGGTTACATGCAATAACTGGCACCGCTGTCTGTTCTTTTACCACTGCTGCAAACGGTGCAAATGCTCCTTTCTCCACATAATAAGAAATCTGTTCTTCCGGCGATTCATGCCATCCACCTGTCACCGTAATGGCATCAATCCATCCTGCTTTGACTGCTCTTTGACAAAAAATCGTTGTATCTGAAAGCGTATATCCCCCTTCCATCATCTGCGCGCCAGATACCTTCATCAATATCGGATAATCCGTTACCGCATCTCTGATTGCTTGCAATACCTCCCACGGATAACGCATTCCTTTTTCCGTTGCATAACCATACACATCTGTTCGAAAATTTGTCAGCGGGGAAAGAAACTCTGACAGCAAATATCCCGCTGACACACTGACTTCTATTGCATCTGCTCCATTCTCCTTGCAAAAACATGCCGCTTTGACAAAATCTGCTTTGGTTTGCTCTAACACTTCAGCAGTCATTTCCTGTGGTTCCGTACGGAAAATCGGTGATGCTACCGCAGAGGGTGCCCATAACGGCTGTCCCCTATGCTGTTTTGCATTTTCATTCCGTCCACAATGGAACAACTGCACAATCAATCTGCATCCATGTGCCTGCACACGATTTGCCAATGTACGCAGACTTTCCGGCTGCAGCGTATCCGCATGATACATACCATGCAGCGCACCTGCGTCATTTACCCCAAGTACCATCGTCACTGCCGCAGCACCACCCTTTGCCCGTTCTTCATAAAATGCAAAGTCTCGCTCTGTCATTTCATTTCCTTCTGCAAAACCGGTATGCATCGCCAACATAATCCAACGGTTCTTAAACTCCAAATCTCTAATCCGATATGATGAAAATTGCATTTCATTTCCTCCTTCGATGCTTTTCTTTCAGCATAACACAAACAAGAGCCCTTTTCTAGCATTCATAACGATCAATCCTTTCTGATCGCTGGTATAAAGGTCCGCTTAAAACAGATAAATCCACCCAAAAATCAATTGAAAAATTTCCGATCTCTTCGAGCTGTCAAACTGCTTCACCATAATCCGAAGAAGGATCCTCCTGTTTCTTTGTTTGCTTCGGAATTCCAGTTGTTTTGAGCCACTTTATTTTTCGTACCGCAGCAATCTGCATTTTCTCTTTCCTTTTCTCTTGCAACTGCGAATGTATCCTGATGTTTGTCCATCCATAGAAAAAGGGTGTCGACATTGTCGACACCCTAAAGCATCCCTATTCAAAAACATTTTGTTCCATTATGCAGTTTTGGAAAAGGATCAGCAGCCTTCTTTCATTTCTTTCAGACCCATCAGACCGTCTGTAAACAGTCTCGCATCCATCAATTTGATTTCACCATTTTCATCTCTGTCAATGATCGGTTCAAAATCCATCATATCCAGAATCTGAGTCTGCAAATCAATACCAGGTGCAATTTCTGTCAGATGCATACCATCTTCCTGCAGATGGAATACACATCTTTCTGTCAGATACATAACTTGCTGTTTGTTTTTCAGAGCGATGTCACCGTTAAAGGTAACCTGTTCTACATCTTTCAAGAATTTTTTCTGTTTTCCTTCCTGTACGATCACAACTTTGCCATCTTCCACTTTAACTTTCAGACCGCCTGCTGTAAATGTACCGCAGAAGAATACCTTCGGCGTATTCTGTGTGATATTGATGAATCCGCCGCAACCTGCGATTCTAGGACCAAATCTGGAAACGTTAATGTTCCCATGACCATCACATTCTGCCAGACCCAAATAGCACAGATCCAAACCGCCGCCATCATAGAAATCAAACTGATATCCCTGGTCAATCAAAGCATCTGCATTGTATGCAGAACCAAATCTGATACCACCTGCCGGCACACCGCCAACAGCGCCGCCTTCTACAGTCAATGTCATGAAGTCGCCAATGCCTTCTTCATTTGCCACAGATGCAACATATTCCGGAACACCTACACCCAGGTTTACTGCAACGTCTTTTTCCAATTCCATTGCACCACGACGACCAATTACTTTTTTCGCGGACAAAGGCAACGGTTCCGGAGCAACTTCCGGTCTGCGCTGTTCACCGGACAAAGCAGGATCGTAGTCGCAATCCAGTGTCTGTTGATGATCTGCAGGATCCGCTACCACAACATAGTCAACATAGATACCGGGAACTTTAACCAGTCTCGGATCCAGTGTACCGCCTTTTACCACTTTTTCAACCTGAACGATTACGATACCGCCGCTGTTCTTTACAGCCTGGCATACAGATGTGCCTTCCAGAGGGGATACCTCTTTTTCAAAGGAAATATTCCCACTTTCATCTGCATAAGTACCTCTGATCATTGCTACATGAATGGGGAAAGCAGGGTAGAACAGATAGTCCTGACCTTTGATATTAACCAATTCAATGATATCTTCTTTTGTGATATCATTTACTTTCCCACCGCCGTTTCTGGGATCAATAAAGGTTCCCAGACCTACTTTTGTAAATGTACCCGGTTTGTGTGCAGCAATATCTCTGAACAAATGGCACAGCGCACCCTGAGAAACATTATATGCTTCCATTTTATTTTCCAGCGCCATTTTCACCAATGCAGGAACTGTTGCCCAGTGTCCAGCGATATATCTTTTCAACATACCGTCATGCGCATAGTGCTCTGCGCCACGACCATCTTTATTTCCCTGAGAACCACAGTAAACCAATGTCAAATTATTGGGTTCTCCTGTTTCCAAGAATCTTTTTTCAACCGCTTTGTTCAGCGCTTCGGGAATTGCACTTGCTACGAAACCGCTAGTGGTAATGGTATCGCCATTCTTAACCAGTTTTGCTGCTTCATCAGCAGTAATAATTTTAACTTTTCTCATCGTTAAAATCCTCCTAAATCATCTCACATACATAATGGTAAGACACTGGAGCAGGCAAACCGCCGCCCCAGTGTCGAACACTATGATATCACTTTTTTGTCAAAAGCTGCGGTAAATTACATCATTTCCACAAAGGACTGCAGTCTTGTTTTTACCTGTTCGAAAGACGTCACTTCCTGATCGACTTCGATCATCAGGTTCTTTACGCCTCTTTCTTCAAATTCTCTGTACAGTACAGGGTAATCCCATTCTTCCGGATCACAGAATTTCATCTGAGCGATGATCACTGCGTCAGCACCTGTCTGAACCATTTTGTTCATCAGCATCTTGCCGCGACCTTTTTTGGTATCTGTCGCAACAGAACATCCGTACATCTGCTGCCAAGCTTTTGCCATTCTGTACAGAGGACCGCCTTCGCCATCCAATACGTCTACACGGATCTGTCTGGATTCCTGTGCCAGGTCATCATCTACAATAGCCAGACCGAATTCATTGAAGATGTCCAGCAGTTCGTTGGGCTCCAGCAAAATGCCGGCAACGATAACTTTTTTGCCAGTCCAAGGCTGAACGGGCATTGCTTTTACTTCTGCAATCAATTCTTTTACCAATTCGGTATGTTTTTCTTTCAGCATAAACTGTCTTGCTTTGAATACAGCATGACGGCTAACTGCATCAATTACCTGAGGATAATCTGCCGCAACTTTTACGAATTCACGCATTACTTGTCTGTTTTCATTGTAGATTGCAATGGATCTTTCCAGATCAGCATTTGTAATTTTAACGCCCAGATAATGTTCCAGTTGTGCCTTTACCAGTTCATATTCCTTTACCAAGAATGTATTTGCTGCTTCCAAACCTCTGTTTTGAGGGTGTGTGAACACGATAACAGGAGATGTGCCTTTCCATTTCTGGCTCAGGCATTTCAGTGTATCACAAGGTACAGAGAACAGTACCGCTGCCAAATCGTCATAAGCACCTTCGCACTGCAGCTCCATCACCTGCTGCATAATGGAACAAGCGAAAGGAGGCAGATATGTACGAGCTTTGGAAATTGTTTTGCCCTGTGCGCCCCAAATGCCCATCGGCAGATAGCCTGTTGCATGAACCATTTCTTCAGGTGCGTAGATCGGCATGATACCTACAGCACCTTTACCGGTTTCTGCTTTATAATCATCCATTGCTTTTTTGGGATTTGCTGCAATATCTTTTAATTGGGATAAGATCGCTTCAACTTTACTCATCGTTTTCTCCTCCTTATTCTGCTGCCATATTTGCTTCCATCATTTCAACCAGAGCCTGAACGCGAGTTTCATACTGTGCAGGAGAGTATACGCGAGGGTCTGTCTGGTCGCCGTCGAAGCTTACGTAAGGCAAACCGTTCTTTTCTTTGATCACTTCTGCTGTTTCCACATTCAGGAAGCTCATCAGCTTACAGCTTCTGTTCAAGTGATAAACAACGCCGTCTACTTTGCCGTGTTCCATAATGTTCATCAGAACTTCTGCTTTATTGCTCAGGCAGGTATTGATATAGGTTCTTGTGTAGGCTTCTGCCATAGAATGCAGAGATTCATCGTTTGCATCATAGGTCAGATCCCAAATTGCAGGATAAGCAGATCCTGTCATAATCGTACCCATACCTTTCAGTGTTTTGAATGTGTGACCCAAATGAGGCCATACAGCGATACCTTCCCACTGAATACGTGTTTTTTCAGCGCCTTTGAACGCATAAATACCTGCTTTCAAGTTTTCTTCCAATTCATCCGCAAATGCTTTGAATGTGATTTCTGCATAATCTAAAGAACGGCATGCTACAATCAGCGCCATGTAGTTGAACAGATCGAAACCATTCAGAGGAGAGGGTTTATATTTTGTAAAGTCAGCAATTCTGTTCCACTGATATACGGAACGCTGTGTCTGGTTCTTTACTTCCTGGAATTTCTTCCAATCGAAAGGTCTGCCGCAGATCACTTCCAGCTGAGAAATGGCATTTCTGAATTCATCCGCAATATAAGCTTTTGCATACTCTGGAATCGGCATTGTGTGGTTAAAAGGTACGTCAATTACGATGCAGGGGATATCCAATTCTACTGCAAGATTTTCATACCATTTCAGCAGTGTATTACAAATGTTGTTACATGTAATAACCAAATCAGGCAGAGGAACTCTAGCTGCAGGAGAGTTAACCAGAACTTCAGGTTCCACACCTGTGATGGCAGCTTCTTTCAAGCATTCCATATAACCCATGTTTACTCTACCATAGGAACAGCAGTCGATGTTGTAACCCTTTCTTTCTGCTACATCCAGCATATCCATCGCGCCTTTTCTTGCGCCGATACCAGCCGCATGGGTTTCAGGATAAACCATAGCAATGCCCATGGTTACACAGAATTCCGGAGGAGCTACAGAAGCGGACCAGCATACCAGATCGCCTCTTTCTTTTGCTTCTCTTGCATCCTGATCAGCTTTGTTCTGATAGTAGCCTAACAATTGTTTTGCTTTCATGCCTTGTGTTAAACTCATTCTAATCCCTCTTTCTTATTTTTTTTGAGCCGCTTCGTATGCAAACAGTGCTGCACCGAGCGCGCCGGTTGTTTGTGGGTTTGGCGCCACAATTACGTCTGTTTTTAATACGCTGGCTACGGCTCTCACCACGCCCGCGTTCTGTGCCACACCGCCGGTCATGACAACGTCTTTTTCCAGACCGCCTCTGTAAGCAAGACCGCATGCCCTGCTGGCAACGGACAAATGCACCCCTTTGATGATATTGTTCCTGCTCTCCCCATTGGAAAGCTGGGAGATGACTTCGGATTCCGCAAATACCGTACAGGTACTGCTGATCGGCGCGGTATCCGTCGCCTGTTCATCCAGTTCTGCCATTTTGTCCAGTGTTGTTTCCAGTACTCTTGCCATTACTTCCAGGAAACGTCCCGTACCTGCCGCACATTTGTCATTCATAAAAAACTGCTTGATTCCACCCTTGTCATCCAGCCGGATCGCCTTGGAGTCCTGACCGCCGATGTCAATGATGGTACGTGCAGTTGGTACCAAATGGTAAATTCCTTTTGCGTGACAGCTGATCTCACTGATCTGCTTATCCGCTTCCTCAAATGTAAATCTGCCATATCCGGTCGCCACGGTATAGGAGATATCCTCCTTCTTCAGCCCGCTGACCTCGTATGCCTTCTCCAGTGCTTTCTGGGGACCTGTGGAACCCGTTCCGAACTGAACAACTTCCGCAGCAACAACATCTTTTCCGTCCTTCATGATAACAACTTTGGAGGAAGCGGAACCGATGTCAATACCCATTGTATACATTCTTTGCCCTCCTTCAAATCTATATATTTGACCATGCGATAAAAACAAATGAATCAATCTTTATGACCTACAGAAAAAAACGCCCCGTTTCTTTTTGTCTTTTCTGTGCGGAACAAATGCCCGCTTACGCGACACAAGAAACAGATATCCGCATATCTGTTTCCTCAGCGATTTGCAATGCAAGAAAGGTTTTTTCTCTCCTGCATTTGTCTTGATTATATCATCAATGGATTTTGATTGCAACCATATTGTTAAAAATTTATTATTATTTTTCGAAAAAGACTCGAAAAAACAACAAAACTGCAAAAAATTAGAATTCTGTATACAATCTGAATCTCTCCCCTCATATCCCATTCCTATTTTTGTAAAAAATTATGCGAAATAGATAAAATTTATATAAAATTTTAGCAAATCAGCAGAGGAGTTTCCCTTATAAAATGTATGCCTGGACACATTTTTTTCAAGAAATGCTTCTTCAAAATCATTTGTATGCAAAATATTTGCATCCAAAATCCCTCTGAATCACTAGAATTTGTTAAATAATCTGCAAATAAATGATTTTCTCGATACCATGCTTGCTCCTATTTTGGCAAAAAAAGCAGCGAAAAAAGAAGTCTAACCTGCCTCACTTCTATCCTCCGCTGCCGGTTCTTTCTGCTTGCTTTTGTATCATTTCTTGAAAAAGCGCTTTTTCCGTACGTATTGCGAACGGTGTAATCCCCATCTCCTCTGCCTGGTCTTCCAGTACTTTCAATAGCAATGCATAGTAATCACCTTTCACCTTTTTCTTCTTCGCCAGTCGTGGCAGCCATTCTTCGTTTAACTCCCGCAAAGACACCGTTTTTCCTTTTTGTTCCGCCTCTTGGCGCTGCATTGCGCATAATATACCATACGCTTTTTCTTCCGACCATTGCCGGTCAATATAATATGTTTCTCCTTCCAAACCGTATAACGCTCGCAGACCATCGAAATAACCCAATTGCAAATCTCTTTGTGTCTGCGCTTTCTCAAATCGTAGTACACTACCTAATTTTTCTGTTGGCGCGATGACCGTAATACAAGCATCCTGCGGAATATCTACTTTCTTCTCATATCCTACTCCATAAATCCGAATGGCCAGTATATCTCGGTATCCTCGTGCCAACAAACTATCAATGGGAAGAACATTTTGTATCCCGCCGTCCGTATAAAATTTTCCGCCCAGAGGTTGCTGCTTGAAAGCCGGGAAATAGGCGCTTGCCAACAGCATATCATGCAGCGTACCGCGTTTGAGCGTTTTGACATCCAAGTCCATTTCTTTCCGGTCCGTCAAGGAATAGGTCACCAGATAACATTCCACATCCGATTGCCGCACTCTCTCTTCATCAATAGTATCCTTCAGCAAGCACCGTAGCGGTCGGATATCAAACCCGCCGTTTTGCACCACTTCCGCCATCTCTTTCAAAAACGCAGGCACATCTGACCATTGCATCTCTTTGCCAAAAAATGCTTTCATCTGTGCATCATCGACATCCATAATCTGGGAGTATGTAATATTCTCCCAAAGCGCAATGGCCGTTTGCAAATCCCGCATTGCCATCAGTGCACCATTCAGTGCCCCTACAGAAGATCCTGCAACCGCACAATACTTGATGCCGGCTTCTTCCAACGCTTTCCATACACCAACTTCATAAGCGCCTTTTGCCCCGCCGCCTTCTAAGGCAATCGCATATTCCTTTGATTTGTCAATTCGCAGATGCATCCGTCTCTTCTCCTTATTCTGCTGTTTCTTCCAAAGCAACCTGAAGCACCTTGCCTGCAATCGGTGTTGCCTTCCCATAATCCGAATTTTCGATCAATACCGCAATCGCAACCTTAGGATCTTCTGCGGGTGCATAACCTACAAACCAGGAATGATCTTTTCCTGTTGCGTTTTCAGCCGTTCCGGTCTTACCCGCCACTGTAACACCGCTGTTCCGTGCTGCGGTACCTGTTCCGCTGTCTACCACACTGATGAGCATGGTATTCAGCGTATCCGCTTCTTCCGACGTACAGATTTGCAGCAGTTTTTCCGGCACCGTTGTAGTACCTGCTTCTCCATTGGCATACTGCACATGATCTATCACATATGGTCGCATCATAATACCATCGTTTGCCACTGCTGAAATCAACATCGCCATATACAGCACAGATGCGCTTGTTCTCCCTTGTCCAATTGCCGTTTCTACCAGTTCACTCTCCGTAGAATCTTTATTCAAGTGCATCACACTCTGGCTATATGCCAGATCAAACTGATATTCTGATAATATCCCACAGCGTTTCATTACTGTACTCAGATTTTCTGCACCGATTTTCTGCGCCAATGCAGCAAAATAACAGTTGCAGGACTCCGCCATCGCTTCCTGCATATCCACTGTGCCATGTGCTTTGTTGTTGTAGCAGTGAATCACTTTATTTTCAAACGATGCTTCCCCGCTGCAGTTTACTGTAAATGTCTGCCAATCCGGCACATATTCCATTGCCGCCAAAGCCGTTATGATTTTGAATGTGGATCCTGGTGGATATAATCCTTGTGTCGCACGATTCACCAATGGACTTTCTTCATCCGCCGTTAAGTATTCCCAATCTGCAGCTACTGTATTCGGATCAAAATCTGGATACGCCTGCATCGCCAGTACCCGCCCTGTAGACGGCTCCATCACCACAACAGCGCCTTTCGCGCTGCCCAGCAAATCTCCTGCAATACTTTGAATATCCATATCAATCGTCAGTACCACATCATTGCCTTTGGGATCCCGACCTTCTATGATTCCTTGCAGCCGTTGAAGCAGTTCCTGATGTACCGACATCAGTGTAAAATTCGCAGCCGCTTCCACACCGGTCTTGCCGACACTGCTGTAACCGGTCACATGGGCAGCCATTCGCGCACGTGGATATTCCCGCAGATAACTGCCGTCCTCTTGCCATACACTGGTTGCCAGTACTTCACCGTCCGCATCCAAAATATCTCCGCGCTGAATGCCTGCTTCATCATTTCGCATCCGAATATTATACGAATTACTGGATATCTCCGCTCGGTCTATCATAACCAGCTTTCCCAGATATCCCAACAGCAAAAAAAAGCACAGCGCCAGCAGCCAAAACACTCTTCGCGCACTTTTTTTCATATTATTCATGGGAATGCCCTCCTTCCACATACCGCAGGGAGGTTTCCTGAGCAGCTTGATTATGCTGTTCACAGTAAACGCACACCCATTGCAAAATCCCTAACATCATCAAACTTACCAATACAGACGTACCTCCATAGCTAACCAGCGGCAACGTCACGCCTGTCAGCGGAATGAATTTGATCACGCCTCCAATGATGACAAACGCCTGAAACGCCAGCATCACGGTAATTCCAACTGCCAGCAAGCTATAATATCTCCGATTGCAGTCCAATGTAATCCGAATCCCGCGATACAGCAACATGATAAAAATACAAATAATACCAGCACCAAACAACACACCAAATTCTTCACAAATTGCCGCAAAAATGCAGTCGCTTTCCACAACCGGAACGCTCTTCGGCATCCCTTTGGTCAAACCGCTTCCCAATAACCCATAGGTTGTAATGGCAAACAACGAACTGACAATCTGGTATCCTCCATGGTCAATGTCTGCCCATGGATCCTGCCATGCAGCAACACGCACCCGCACATGAGAAAACAAACGATACGCTACCGCAGCCGCTGCACTGGCTGCTCCCATACCCAGCAAAAACAAAAATTCATTGGATGTGGCAATATAGAGCATCACCATAAATGTCATGAAAAAGATTAGCGCTGCCCCCAAATCCTTTTGCAGCACCAACAAAATCACAACGCCTGCACTCAAAAAGCCAGTAATCAACAATTCCCGCAGTTCTACCCGCTTTCGGAACACACTTGCCAAATAAAACACAAACAGAAATTTTGCCAGTTCCGAGGGCTGAAAACTTAAGTCTCCAATTTCCAGCCAGTTTCTGGAACCACCATGCTCTACCCCAAACAACTGCGTAGACAGCAACAGTCCATAACACACAATGATATATGCCCATTCAAAAATTTCAAATCGCGGAATCAACCGCAGCAGCGACGGCAAAGCCAGCATCCCAATCAGTCCCAGCGCCATCCATAAGAGCTGACGATGCGCTGATGCAGGCGCAATGCGTTGCAGCATAATCAAACTGACGTCCATCAAAAACAACATTCCCGTCCAAATCAGGGGACAACCCTCGTAATAAAACCGATCCAACAGCTGTATTGCCACTAGTATAAATACCAGAGCAATTGCACCAAAGAGCAGCGCCTGCCAATCAAACAAATAAGTTTCTGGATTATACGACAAAATCAAAAATGCCGTCAAATGCATCAGCACAATCAAACGACGCTGTACAGATATGGCGCGATATGGGCTGCCAAGATAACCGCCTTGCTCATACGCAATATATACAATTGCTTCCCACAGATACAATCCTATATATAACACAAACAAATATCTGCTCAGCATAATAATCAAATCAAACATATACTCACTCCACTCCGCGGAAGAAATGTCCTTTTGTACTGCCTTTTTCGCTCATTTGCCGCAACAATGCTTCCGTTTGCACACTGCGGCGTCCGGGATCTTTTGTCATTTCTACATAAGCCCGAACCACGCGTTCCACGCGAGCAGGTCCCTCTTTGGTAAATTGCAGCCGCACACTGCCTGCTCCATTGTCTAATATCTCATCATAGAATTTCAGTGTAAATAATGGCTTCCCATTGAGTATTGCACAAACGCATCTCTCGCAGTCTGGCATCAACGGGAATTTTTCTCCTTTCCGATCCCGAAGAAAATACAGCGCTTCTTGAAACCGCTTCTTACAATATCGTCCATCCGTTTTCTCTCCTGCAAAATTGCCAATGGGACACTGCTGCGTTGTCATCAAAGGCAAATATCCATATACCACCATTTCACAAGTTTCATCTGCCATCCTTTGCACTTCCTGCAAATTATTTTCCACGGACAGGCAAACACGATCCGCGCCCTGTTCTTTCCAAAACAATACCGATTCCCGATTCATCACATTCAAGTTAAAATCCACCGCAACTTTCTTTCCGGAATCCTTTACCTTGCCAAACTGTCCGGCAGAACGAACCAAAAAACCGTCCAAATCACTATCCAAGAATCGTTTCAGCCGATTCTCATCCTCGTCTCGTTCCCGATCTACCCGGGGCAGTGCCGCATAACACGCAACTGCGTACCGCCGGCATTTTGCAATCACCTCTTCCAGATGCTCTTCTAGCTCTTGCGTAGATTCCACATAAATACCATCCACGCCAACTTGTTTCACCGCCGCTTCCAGCTGCTCTAAATTGCTGACCAGTACAGAAAGGGATTTCCGCCTCCTTTGTTCCTCAGATATCATCGCAGGTGATATCTTCTGCTTTTCTCCGTTTCGTCTGGACTTTTTCCGTATTGCCTGTTCCAATGCTTCTGCTGCATTTCTGCGCAACTGATTCAAACCGCCAATGCTGACATAAATTCCTTCGTCCGCTTGAATCTGCAAGCTCGCCAATACAAATGGTGTTGCTCCCATTTTTTCTGTCTGCTGGCGCAGTTTTTCCACTGATGTTGGCTGATTTCCAGCCTCTTGCACCACTTCTCCGGTTACATATACACTGCTTCCTTGATGATCCCATAACTGCAGCGCCAACTGTTCTCCGATTTTCGCCCGTAGCATACCATAAATCGGCAGCTTTCTGGTTTCCTTCTCCCATGTCTTTTGCAAAGTATCCTGCAAAGCCTTTCCATACGTACGATACACAACATCATTCTTTTCTATCTCCCCCTCCAGCGTCAGTGTGATGACCTCGCCTGCCTTAGAATGTTTGGTCACCTGACATCCGACATGGGGTCCCCGATTCGTCCACACCTCTATGCCATCCCCTGGTACCAGCGGTTCTCTGGTTCGGATCACTACTTTCTTATGCTGCGGCAGATATTTATCCACAATTCCAACCTTTAACCCCCATGTTTTCGGGCGTTCTACACTCATCATATCCCGCCCTCCAAACGAGGTATAATATCCTTCTGTAAACCCACCGCGGTTAAACAACTGCAGCAATTCCTTCTGATCCTCTGCCGATACCGTATATTCTTCTGGGTCGCTTGCATAGAGATCCAGATATTTCCGATAAATTCTTGTCACCCCGGCAACATATTCCGGATGTTTCATTCTGCCTTCCACTTTTAACGAAGCAATTCCAGCTTCTACCAGTTCTGGCAGAATGCTCACTGTTGCAATATCTTTTGGAGATAGCAAATGTCCTTCTGCCACTTTATCATATCCACAATACAGCGCATAAGGCAGACGGCAGGTTTGGGCACATCGTCCACGGTTCCCGCTTCGCCCTCCCAGCATACTGCTCATAATACACTGTCCAGAATAACAAACGCATAATGCGCCATGAATAAATGTTTCCACTTCTGCTTCGGCATGTTCTGTAATATAACGAATCTCCGGCAATGTCAATTCTCTGCTCAACACAACTTTTTCAAAGCCCTGGGTGTACCAATACTGTACATCCGCCAAAGAATTGGCTGTCATTTGTGTACTGGCATGCAGCGGAAAATCCGGGAAACCTGCTTTTATCAATTTTGCTGCACCAACATCCTGCATAATCAGGGCATCCACACCCATATCGTATAACGATTCTATAAAGTGCAGAAACTCTGGCAATTCTTTATCTTTATATAATGTGTTTACTGTAACATATACTTTTACACCACGCAGATGGCAATACGTACAGGCTGCTTCTAACTCTTCTAATGAAAAGTTTCCTGCATACTGACGAGCACTGAATCCTTTTCCACCCAAATATACTGCGTCGCATCCATTTTGAACCGCCGCTTTTAAGCTCTCCATAGAACCAGCTGGCGCCAGCAGTTCTGGCATCTTTCTCAAGTGCATCCTTTTTCCCCTTTCACAATCAGAAACGATTCATTCGACCCTTTTCCTCCATAGCCACGATGGAAAAAGGGAAAACAGCAGTGCTTTCCGTCCCACTATTTTCCCATTTGTTACCGTTTTCTTGGTCTGACCTTTGCTGTATGCAGCCCTTCGTTTGCCGCTTCCTCCTCCATCTGATATTCCTGTAGCTTCCGTCGGAGCTTTGTAATGTCACGCTCGATCTTTTCCAGCTGTTCTTCCAACTGTTCCCTTTGCGTTCTTTCTGCTATAATCTGCATTTGTGCATCATCCAAGCATTTCTGCATCTCCAATGTCTGCTGTAATTCTTTGAAATAATCGTCCGCAACATTGATTGATGTCAAAATATATGCCAAACTGGAATCCACAGCAACCGCTTTGGAGTTCCGGCGGATTTCCTGCATTTTTCGGTCAATATACGCAGCAACCTGCTGCATATGCTCTTCCGATTCCTGCCCCATTAGTGTAAATGATTTTCCGTCAATGGTTATTTTCGTTTTATTCTTCACCTGTGACACTCCTTCATCCTTGGCTCGCTGCTTTTCCATCGGCTGCAAAATGATGAATTATCTCATATTTTTCTTATTATATCACAAAGCCCCTAGGAAGAAAACTTTTTTCAAAAGAAAAACCTCATGCCAATATTGGCATGAGGTTTTCTGTATGCGTATAGAGTTTTATTTCAAAAAAGGATTAGCAGTGTTCTTTTGCGTAGTTGTAACCCATTTCAAACGCTTTTTTATTGTCTGGAATGAACTTCGCTTTTCCGCCTTCAAATACGTGTGCAAATGTTTCATCTATACCGTCTACCTGAATGGAGCCAGTTGCACAAACCACTGCACCCAGCATAATCAAGTTTGCCAGTTTGGATCCGCCAAATGCTTCTGTTGCCAGTTTGTTTGCAGGGATTTCATATACTTTTACACCGTCTTTGATATCCAAATGTTCTACAGAACACAAGTCAGAATTGATTACCAAAGAACCGCCAACTCTTACTACAGAAGCAAATTTATCCAAAGAGGGCTGATTCAGAGCAACAATACAGTCAGCATCTTTTGTAATCACGGGAGAACCGATCCCCTCATCAGAGATGATAACATTTACGTTTGCGGTACCGCCACGCATTTCGGGACCATAAGAAGGACACCAAGATACTTCTTTTCCTTCCAACATGCCAGAGTAAGCCATAATCTTACCCATCAGCAAAGAACCCTGACCGCCAAAACCTGCAATGATAGAAGAAAATGTACTCATATTATTTACCCTCCTCTGCTGTGATGTCTTTGAATACGCCAAGCGGATAGTAAGGGATCATCTTTTCTCTTACAAATTCCATAGCTTTTACGGGTGTCAGACCCCAGTTTGTAGGGCAGCTGGAAACCACTTCAACAAATGTGAAGCCCAGACCCTGTCTCTGGATTTCAAAAGCTTTTTTAATGGCTTTTTTGGCTGCTGTTACCTGAGCAGGTGTGGAAACACTTACTCTTTCGATATAAGCGGGACCTGTCAAGGTTGCCAGCATTTCACAAACTCTCAGAGGGTTACCGTTTACTTTCGGGTCACGACCTCTTTTTGCTGTCGTTGCTTTCATACCGGGCAATGTGGTAGGCGCCATCTGACCACCGGTCATACCATAAATACCATTGTTGATAAAGATAGTCGTAATTTTTTCGCCTCTTGCAGCAGCATGAACGATTTCACAAGTACCGATGGAAGCTAAGTCACCGTCCCCCTGATAAGTCATAACAATGTTATCGGGGTGTACTCTCTTAATACCGGTTGCAGTAGCGGGAGCACGACCATGTGCACACTGGATTGCGTCAAAATTGAAGTAATTGTTTGCAAATACGGCGCAACCTACAGGTACACAAGCGATTGCGTTTTCCACTTCGCCCAATTCTTCCAATACTTCTGCTACCAGTCTATGTACAATACCATGTGCACAACCAGGACAATAATGCAATTTGACATCTGTTAATGCTTTTGTTTTTTCGAATACAACTGCCATTATTTGTCACCTCCCATAACTTCTCTGCCGAATTCAACCACTTCGTCAACAGTCGGTACGTTACCACCTGTTCTACCATGGAATACTACTTTATTTTTGTCGTTACATGCATAAGCAACATCGGGAACCATCTGACCCATAGACATTTCTACATCCAGATATTTTTTAATCTGATCGTTCCATTTATCAAAACCTTTCTGAGGGAAAGGCCACAGTGTTTTCGGTCTAAGCATACCAACTTTGTATCCTTCATCTCTCAGATAGCCAATTGCAGTTCTTACCACTCTGGAAGCTGTGCCGTAGGAAACGAAAGCATATTCTGCATCGTCCAGCAGATATTCTTCCCAAGCCTGTTCGTTTGCTTCTACTTTTTCATATACTTCTGAATGTTCCTGGTTCCAAGCTTCACATTCGTCTGCTTCAATTACCAGGTTTTTGATGTTATGTCTTTCGCCTTTGCCTTTACCAGTCAGCGCCCATGTCTTTTCCGGAATTCCTTCTCTGCGTACATAATTGAATTCCACAGGTTCCATCATCTGACCGATCAGACCGTCTGCCAAAACAATAACAGGAATTCCATACATATCTGCAATGTCAAACGCTTCCATAACCATGTTTACTGCTTCCTGTACAGACGCAGGAGCCAGAACCACATTGTGGTAATCGCCGTTTGCGCCGCCTTTTACAGCCATGTTATAGTCAGCCTGACCGGGCTGAATGGTACCCAGTCCCGGGCCCCCACGCATCATGTTAATAATAACTGCGGGTAAAGCTGCGTTTGTTATGTAACCGATTCCTTCCTGTTTCAGCGCGATACCAGGAGAAGAAGAACTGGTCAGAACACGTGCGCCTGCTGCTGCTGCGCCATATACCATGTTAATCGCCGCTACTTCGGATTCTGCCTGTACGAACGTACCGCCTACTTTCGGCAGTTCATCGGATAAATATTCGGGCACTTCGCTCTGAGGAGTGATGGGATAACCAAAGAAATATCTGCAACCTGCCTCAATCGCCGCCTTACCAACTGCTTCGTTGCCTTTCATTAAAACTTTTGCCATTGATGTTTCCTCCTCCCTTAGTCGAGCTTTTCTACTGTAATTGCGCAGTCCGGACACATTTTTGCACAGCTCAAACAAGCGATGCAATCATCATTCACGGGTTCTGCGGGATTGTAGCCTGAAGGGTTAATTTTTGTTTCAGAAAGTTTCAGAACGTGTTTGGGACAAACAGAAACACACAGTTCACAACCCTTGCAGATTAGTTCATTGATTGTTACTCTACCTTTTGCCATTCAAAATACACCTCCATAAATATTTGAATTTACATCCAGGTTTTCCTCATATAGAACTTCATCGGGAACAATTCGCCGGCGAGTCCCTTGGGCACCTCTTCCGTCAGCAGTTCTTCCACATAGGAAACGTATTTCACAGGAACTCCTGTGCGTTTTGTCACCTCTCTCAAAACAGTGTCTCCCTCGGCAAGGCACCCCGCCGTTGTTTCCCGAATCAGGTTCGTGTTGTTAATAAATCCCGTCACCTTCAGCCCCGAAGCATACTCCAGATTCTCCATCTGTGCGATGACGCCTTCCGGCGTAGAGGTATTGGGGCGATATGCATTGACTACCATAAAAAAGTCCACTTCCTCCGGTTGAAGCAGCGGTGTAATTCGACCCAAAACTTTTGTGCCGACATCGTTGCCGCCCAGATCAATGACATAATCACAAGACTTGTCTCTGACCGGCGTTGTGATTGCCGCAGACACCGCCGGAACATCCAGCCCAGTGCCTTCAATGGAAGAAGAAATAACATAAATTCCTTTTTCCTCCATCTCTTGCTTTTTCTCACGAGAACGGAAATAAACATTTACGATATCCAAATCGGCAATGGCTACTTTTCGTTTTGACACTTCCCGCAATGCCATCACATAGTTCACCGCAAATTCGGTCTTGCCGCTGCCGTAGTGACCAGTAAAAATACGAATCCTCTTATCATCGGAAATCATCCGCTACACCTCCACAAATCGCTCATTATTTTTCGAACGACCGCTGCAAATTTTATATAATATGACCAACAAAAGAATTTTTCACACTATTCTGCACAAAAAAAATTTATGATTTCAAAACTATTCATGCATTACTTCTCGCCATCCTCTGATTTATGTATACATAATAACACATTCTTTTCTACTTTGCAAGAAATTTAACATATTTTTTGTAAAGTACGGGAAAAAAAACATGTTTTCTCTGCAAAATTCGTTTTGAAAACGCGGAAGCACCTTAAATTCTTTGTAAATAATTTATATTTTTTTTTAATTTGTTGATTTATCTTTATTCCTTTTGCCGTTTTGTCTTACAAATTAA
>DXEB01000056.1 GCA_019115165.1 Candidatus Anaerotignum merdipullorum
TCACAATTCTCCGTGAAAAAGAAGATGTTTTTTCATATTATCCCTTTGTTGTCTTACATATCAGATGTTATACAGCAATTCACCATAAGTGGGGAACGGCCAACATCTTTCATCCACTAATATTTCCAAACGGTCTGCCGGTTTTCTCAACTCCTGCATCGCCTCAAATACATAGTCCCTACAGAATACTGCCTGAGAGCGACTGCTTCCTTTTAGCAACTGTGCCTGCTCCGTCACCTCTTCCAAATGTTTCAGTGCCCGATGGAACTGCGCAATGTTTTCGTTGATTTCTTGCAACAGCTCTTCTTCCACCGAAGTATCGCAGCCAACCGACTGAATCGCAGCCAAAGACTGCGCTACACTGCCCGCATACTTCACAACTGCAGGACGGATCTGTTTGGATGCAATATCAATCATCGTCTTCGCCTCAATGGTGATCTGTTTGATATACGCTTCATAATTGATCTCTGCCCGAGAATGCAGTTCCAGACGGTTCAGCACGCGATGACGCTCAAACAAGGCGATTGATTTTTCTGTCACCAATGCCGGCACTGCATCTACGGTATTGCTAATATTGGGTAATCCGCGACGTTCTGCTTCTTCTACCCATTCTTTGGAATATCCATTTCCGTCAAACAGTATCCGCTTATGGGCAATATAGGTTTCCCGAATCAATTCATGTACCGCTGTATTGAAGTCTTCCGCCTGTTCCAATCGATCCGCAAATTCCTGCAATACATCAGCCACAATGGTATTTAATACAAAATTCGGTCCAGAAATAGATGCTGAGGACGGCGGCATACGAAATTCAAATTTGTTTCCTGTAAAAGCAAACGGAGAAGTTCTGTTTCTGTCCGTCGCATCTCTTTTCAAATCCGGCAGAGTGTTCACACCGACACGCATCCTGCCTCCCTGCAGGCTGCTGGTTGCTTCCCCATGCTCAATCTGATCGAAAATATCTAACAGCTGATCGCCTAAAAAAATAGAAATCACTGCCGGCGGCGCTTCATGGAATCCCAGACGATGATCATTTCCTGGATTTGCGGCTGCTAAACGCAGCAAATCTGCATGTTCATCCACCCCTTTGATAATTGCCGTCAGGAAAATCAAAAATTGTGCATTTTCATGAGGTGTTTTTCCAGGATCCAGTAAGTTCTGTCCGTCATCCGTACTCAATGACCAGTTGTTGTGTTTCCCGCTGCCGTTTACTCCTTGGAATGGCTTTTCATGCAGCAGGCAAGCCAATCCATGATGGCTGGCAATTCGTTTCATCGCTTCCATAATCAGCTGATTATGATCCGTAGCACGATTGCAGTCATCATAAATCGGCGCTAATTCATGCTGTGCAGGCGCCACTTCATTATGCTGCGTTTTTGCAGATACGCCTAATTTCCACAGTTCCACATTCAACTCGTGCATAAAGCAGGCAACCCGCTCCTTAATACTGCCAAAATAATGGTCATCCAATTCCTGTCCTTTGGGAGGCGCCGCTCCAAAAAGGGTTCTTCCTGTAAAAATCAAGTCTTTTCTTTGTTTGTACAACTCCCGATCAATCAGAAAATATTCCTGTTCTGCACCAGAACACACCGTAATTTTTTTTGCGGTGGTATTGCCAAACAAACGCAGAATCCGCATCGCCTGTTTGCCTACCGCTTCCACAGACCGCAGCAGCGGCGTCTTTTTATCCAGCGCCTCTCCTGTATAAGAACAGAACGCCGTTGGGATGTATAACGTAATCCCTCCAGCATCCTCCCGCAAAAACGCAGGAGAAGTACAGTCCCACGCAGTATATCCCCTGGCTTCAAACGTCGCACGCAGCCCACCGGAAGGAAAAGAAGAGGCATCAGACTCTCCTTTGATCAATTCTTTTCCGGAAAATTCCATAATCGCTCTGCCGTTTACCGGAGGCGCCAAAAAGGAATCGTGCTTTTCTGCTGTAATGCCCGTCATCGGCTGAAACCAATGTGTATAGTGCGTTGCCCCTCTCTCTATCGCCCAATCTTTCATCGCATTGGCAACAATATCTGCGATGGAAGAATTTAATGTTTCTCCACGCTCAATTGTCTTTCTTAATTCTTCATATACATGTTTTGGTAAATGTTCCCGCATCATCGCATCCCCAAAAACATTCATACCGAAAATTTCCGAAATGGATATTTTCTCTTTCATGCACACTTCTCCTTCCGCCCTATATGAACTCCTCTGCATACAAAAATAATAGTTTTATTATACAAATCCCCTTTCCGTTTTGCAATGATTTCGCAGCGACTTCTCAAAAAACAGCGAAACGATTAGCTTTTTTCCATTCTTTCTTTGGTTTTTCGTGATTTTTCCAAGAATCATAGATATTTTCCTGTAAAAAACAGGCGTCATGCATCGTAGTCATACATAGACGTTTCCTATAAAACAAGGTTTTATCCTCATCACCCATTCCTTACAATAAATCAAGCTGACTACCAATGTCCGTAAATCATAAATGCAACCTTTCGTTTCCATACAGATCGTTTTCTTTTTGTTTTTCTACTTGGATACCATGCTTCTCTGCTGTTACTCCTGCAAATGGACAAATTCCAAAGATTTTATACATACGAATCTGTCAAATCTTCCCTTTCCTTCGCCAGATTCAAACATACATTCGATTTTTATCCAAATTTTCTTTTTACTCCTATCCTTTCTCTTTGTATAGAACGTTCGTTTGCTGCAATCCAATTCTCTTAAAACAGAGAATTCTCCTGCTGAAAGAACTGTTTTTCTTTTATATCTCCCCGATCTCGTCTTTTTCAAAAAAAATATTTCTATCCACGATTTTCCTATTGAATTAGAACGTACGTTCTTGTATAATACCAATAACCGAACATACAAAGGAGGTCTGGCAATGAAACTTTTGAATAAACAAATTGATATGATTTCATGGACATCCAAAGAAGGAATCGTCACACCCGTTCGCTTCCGCATGGAAGAAAGCGGAGAAACCGTAGTTGTCAAAGTAACCCGCGTCCTGCGCATCGACAAGACCCTGATGGGTGGTGCACCAACGCTTTGCTTTCGCTGTACCAGCGTTCTGCACGGAACAGAACGCATCTATGAACTAACCTATCACAGTGCTACCCAGCAATGGCTCTTAAAAAAGGCATAACCCTTTGTTGAAATGCCTCTCCATTTCTGCTTGGTACACTCCAGAATCTCTGCATCGCTCTGCGTGCCTTTTGCTATTCATCATTCATCGTTCCATGCAGCAATATCCTAGACAACAGGTATCTCATCCCGCAGCATCTTACAACAAACATCCTATCCATTTGAACAGTTGCATAAGATGCATTTCTATTCCCATGGTTTCAGAACAAAAGCCATGGTCTCCTGTTTCCGTTTCTCGGAATTTTCCTGTTTTCTCTGTAAGACAGGAAAATTCCAGAGAACCTCCCCGTCATAAAGCTTCGTAAAAACCAAAGATAAAGCTCTCTGCTGCATTTCTTCTTAGATAAATTTATGCCGTTTTCTTCTGCTTGCCTCTATCCGCTTTGCTACTCCAATCCTTGTTCACGTTGTCCCACCGAGCATCTCTGCATCTTCCTTTTTCTTCCGCTCGTTCATCGTCCATCAGCCTCTTCTCTCTGTCCCCTTTTCCCGAAGATCCACTCCAGAATGCTTACAAGTCTCTCGGAGCCATGCCCAATGCATCCGCTGTTACCTTCCACAACGCATCTCTAAACAAACATACCCTTCCTCCAATGTTTCACTTCCTACTTATTTTCACTCGAATTCTCTGAGATTTTCAGAATTCTTTCGTACTACCAAAAAAGGATCAGGAGCTGATGCTCTCCGACCCTTTTCCATTCTTTTTTCTGTCTTATCTTTTTCTCTGCATTCCCTGTTTTTTCCAGTAAATCGCACTTTTCTATCGTTCCAAAAACAATGCTGCTGTTTTTTCCATGTTGCCTACCGAATCATATTCTCTTTCTGAAATCATTCAGCTTCTTTTGCTGTTCCTATCAGCGTCTTCCTATTTTTTTGTCAGCAAACTTATCTGCCTTATCTCATCTTTATGAAAACAAAATCACTTTTTTCTCTCCAACTTCTGCTTGGGTCTCTGTATGTACCGGATCTTGATATCCTCCTGTCGAAAATTTACAACGACCACCCATTCGGAAATATTCCGCCAAAATTGCAATAAACTGCCCGTTCGTCGGTTTTTCCGTCATAAAATATCCAGATATTTCAAAATAAACCTGTCGACCATTTTTCTTCCACGCATGTTCCACTGCATGCCGAATCGCGCGTTCTACCTTACTAGCCGTTGTATGATACATCCGTGCAATGTCCGGATACAACCCTTTGGTAATTCCAACCATCACTTCCCGATTTTCCACTGCCATAAATACCGCTCTTCGAATGAAATGGTATCCTTTGATACTGGCTGGAATGCCCATCCGACTCAAAATCGCAGAAATATCCACCTCCAATGCTGACATTTGATGCTGATTGTTCTGCAGCGGCTGTATGAAATTACCAGGCGAAGGTTCCATATACACCGTGCGTACCTCCGTTAACTGGCGGATCCGTTCTAACAGCAACTCGCCCTGTATGGGCTTAGCCATGTAATAGTCTGCTCCCATGGCAATGGCACGTCTCACCAATGCATCACTGTCGATTGCAGAAATCATAATACAAACGCACTGAATCTGTTGTTGTTTCATATTTTCCAAAACCCAAACGCCATCTTTTTCTCCAAGAATGGCATCCAACAAAACAACCTCCGGCTTGGTTTCCAGAATCATACGGAATGCTGCTGCACCGTTATCTGCCATTCCAACCACCGTCATATCACCTTTCCGCTCCAGACAGAGTTTTAATTTCTGTAAGTAAAACATGTCTCTGTCTGCAATAACTACACGTATTTTTTCTTGTTCGTTCATCATACTACCCCCATTTTTCCCCTTGCTTCTTTTTTGACTTGCAACATCCATTATATCCCTACATCGGATAACCTTCTACATATCCTCCCTGAAATACAAGGTTTCCCGCTTTTCTGATCATCCCTATTTGTTCTGCTGTCATTGATACCAAAAAATCGACTTTTTATGACAAAAATCGAATATTGGCATTTATTTTGCATATTTCGTTCCCATACTGCTCTTATCTGCAATTATATCCTAACACGTTCTGTTTCTGTACCTAATCGCACTCTAGTACTGCAGAAATAAAATGTCTCAAAAATATCTTTTCCCATTCCTCTAGGAATGTTCTAAATGTTCTGCCCACTTCTTCCGCCTATCATTCTTCCATTTTCTTTCCCCCAATATTCCCTCTGGTCAATTGTGATTCATCTGAATGCAGGCGCAACATCACAAAAGGCGGTCAGCTTCCCACGCCAACCGCCTGCCTGTGTCAAGCTGCTCGTTCTTCTGCCAACATATTTTCAATAAATATGCCGTATCCTCGCGTAGGATCCTGCACAAAAACATGCGTGACCGCTCCGATAAGTTTTCCATCCTGCAAAATGGGTGATCCGCTCATTCCTTGCACAATCCCGCCAGTTTGTTCCAACAATCGTGGATCCGTAACATGGATCACCATTCCTTTTTGTTCTTCTTTTCCATAGTGATTGACTTTTTCAATTTCAATTTCATATGCTTCTACCGTATCTCCAGCGATATTTGACAAGATTTCTGCCTCTCCTTCATGGATCTCTCCTTGCAAAGCAATCGGATAACTGTCA
>DXEB01000057.1 GCA_019115165.1 Candidatus Anaerotignum merdipullorum
TTGACAACGACTACAAAAATGTTTCTTCCACAACAGCATGGCGTATGGAATGGATCTGTTTCCGTAATTGCCGAAAAATTGGCAAAAGATGGATTTGTAGTTGCCGGAATACCTGTATCGAACAATAAAATGGGACCGCTCCCATGGAAACAATACGAAATAGCTGCTGCAAAAGCTGATATAGTATTGCTGGAATGCGATGGTGCAAAACGTCTGCCGCTGAAGATGCCACAGACGGGAGAACCGGTTTTTCCACCACAATATGACTTTTTGATTACTGTGACAGGATTATCCTGTTTAGACCGACCACTGAAAGAAGTATGCCATCGATTCCTCTTGGCACAGCAGGTACTTCATTGCAAAGAAGATCATATCGTCCGGGAATTCGATGTTGTGCAGCTATTACAAGTCGGATACGGTTCTTTTTGGGAACATAGCGCTGGTTGTGTTTATTTGAACCAAGCAGACTGTATATCGGAGCACCGTGTGCAGCACATGGCAAAACTGTTTCCCATTCCATGTGTTTGGGGCAGTCTGCATGCAAAAAGCAGGGAGGAAAAAACATGAGAGAAGTATATCGACATCTGCGGGAATTCTTGCGGCAATATGACTGGGTAGGCAGTGTACTAGTTTATGATGGACCAATGCAGGGTTGTCAATTTTTGTGGCGGGAACATCAAGTGCTATATGTACAGGAAGAATACCGCCATTGGACAACGCAGATCATAGATTTGGTATCTAATAAGAAGAGTGGAAGCTGTTTGGAATGGAACGGTAACAAAATGTTTGTGGAACGATTTACCGGAAATCCGCATTTGGTAATACTTGGCGGCGGACATATTTCACTGCCTTTGGTACGTATTGGAAAATTATTGGGTTTCCATGTCACTGTTGTAGATGATCGGACAGAATTTGCCAATCCACAGCGCTTTGCAGAAGCAGATACCATTATTTGTGCTGCATTTTCTGAAATTTTTACAAAGATTCCTCCTTTTCCCACATCGTATTACGTTGTAGTCACGCGCGGACACCAAGCAGATGAATTATGTGTGCGTCAAATTTTGCAGAAGGAATATGCATATCTAGGTATGATCGGCAGTCGCCAAAAAGTCGCACAGACAATAGAACATCTACGCGCAGATGGATACTCCGAAAATTGCATTGCTTCGATACATGCACCCATCGGTCTGAACATTGGTGCTGTAACACCAGCCGAAATTGCTGTCTGCATTGCTGCAGAAATCATACAGGAAAAAAACAAAACAGCAGCAATACAAATAGCATCCGATGTACTGGATACCTTATGCGATGCATCAGATGGAACTCTCGCACTGATTATCCAGAAAGCGGGTTCTGCTCCCAGAGCAGAAGGTGCGCGCATGATTGTTCAACAAGGCAAAATTGTTGCAGGAACCATTGGCGGCGGTACCATCGAAAACATGGCGCGATGCATTGCTGCACAAATGCATGGGAAACAACAACGAATCGAAACGTTTGTGTTGCGCCCGGAAGAAAGCGCAAACTTAGGGATGATTTGCGGCGGCAGCAATACAGTATATTTCTCTTCATGGGGATTGTAGAAGTATCGTTCTGTAAAAACAATCATCAGAACATGAAGTTTCCTGGCTATATCTGATGGATCCTTTCGTCCTATACAATATATTTGGATGAATTTCTTCCATAACCCAATATACTATGCAGGTTTTTCTTTTTTATGCAGGGAATTTGCAAAATGGGATTGACAAATTTATTAAACTTTTATATACTAAATGTAACAGTTTTGTAATAAATTTGAGAAAATTTAAACGGACGGAGGAAGCCTTTATGATAACATCCAAACTCATTCGCCAAATCTGTTTGACAACAGTTTGCGCAATGATTGGTACAACCACCGTATTTGCGGCTGATATGGGACAAGCAACCGGAAATAATGTCAATGTACGCACCGCTGCTGGCACAGATGCAGAAGTTCTTGGTAAAATCCAGACTGGATCGAATTATACTGTAACTGGAAAAAGCGGCAGCTGGTATCAAATTGATTATAACGGACAAATTGGATTTGTATCCGGAGATTACTTTCAACTGACAGAAACAGAGGGTACTGTAACCGGTACGGATGTCAATATTCGTTCAGATGCAACCACTTCATCAAATGTCATTGGCAGCGTCAATACAGGTGATACCCTCACAGCAGTGGGACGTAGTGATGGTTGGTATCAGGTACAGTATCAAGGGCGAGAAGGGTATATCAGTGAAGACTATTTGTTCGGTGATTATTTATCCTCTTTGACAGTTGTCGGTACTGCAAATCCAGAGATTACGCAGGCATCTGCGGATGTACAGTATGCTATGGTTACCGCAAACAGTGGTTTGAAGCTGCGAAAAGAAGCTTCTCTGAATTCCATCGTTTTAACGGTATTACCTTATGGTACGGTATTGGATGTGGATCGTGTGGGTCCGGAATGGGTAAGAGTCATAACAGATGACGGACAAAAAGGGTATGTCAGTGCAGAATATGTATCCGTGCGCAGTGGAGAAAAGCCGTCTCGTTCTTCCTCTTCCGCTTCTGCTAAGGGTGCAGAAATTGTCGCATATGCAAAACAGTTTATTGGCACACCCTATGTATGGGGTGGAACAGACTTGAATAACGGTGTGGACTGTTCTGGTTTTGTTTATGCAGTATTGCGTGATTTTGGTATCAGTGTAAACCGGAGCTCCTCCAGTATGGCGAGCAATGGGATAGAAGTAGCAAAATCCGAACTGCAAGCCGGGGATTTGGTATTCTTTAACAGCGGCGGCAATAGTGCCATCAGCCATGTTGGCATTTATATGGGTGATGGAAATTATATTCACTCTACCGATGGTGCGGCATATGGCGTGACAGTAACCAGCTTGAACAGCGGTTATAGCGCCAATACATATGTAACTGCAAGACGTGTCATTCGTTAAACAAAATGGCAAAACGATTCAAAATAAACAGCCGAAAAATGGAGTTTTTTCGGCTGTTTTTTATATTTTATCGATATGGATTTCAATTGTTTTTTCCTGGTAAGACGCATAAAAATAGAAGAATAAGATATCTGATCTTTCACATCCATCGCTTTTATGCCGAAAACAAATTATACAAACGATGCTGCTTTTTATTTTGAGGTTTATATCTTTACCATATATGCATTTAATGATATAATGTAACAATATGATCCGTAAGGGTCGCCTTCTGCACAGAGCACATAAAAAAGGGGGAGATGAAGTTCTTTTTCAAAAAGCGCCAGAGCCGTAGTGCAGAGATACGGTTGACGAGGTGGAAGTGATCGAATGTTTCGGCGGATGCTTCCCGCCCATTCGCACAGGGACGCAGGTCTTTTACAAAACATCTGAGCAATCAGCTGGACAAAAAAAAGATAACGTGCGAATAAAATATTTGGAGGAATAAAATATGTGTGGTATTGTTGGATACATTGGTCAGAATCAGGCGATGCCTGTTTTGATCAAAGGTTTGAAAAAGTTGGAATATAGAGGATATGATTCTTCTGGAATTGCTGTTTTTAGTGATCATCTTCAAGTTGTTAAGACCAAAGGCAGATTAGCAGATTTAGAAGAAAAAATCAAAACAGATGGTTCTATTAACGGATGTGTCGGCATCGGACATACTAGATGGGCAACCCATGGTGCACCAGATGATGTCAATGCGCATCCGCATACTAGTAGTAATGGCAGGATTTCTGTGGTACATAACGGTATCATCGAAAATTACTTGCCGTTGCGGACAGAACTGGAAAAAAAAGGATATACCTTTGTTTCGGAAACAGATACAGAGGTCGTAGCACAGTTATTTGATGCATATTATAACGGAGATATGGTAGACACCATGATTCGAGTGATCCAGAAAATTAGAGGCTCTTATGCGCTAGGTGTTCTGTGTCAGGAAAAACCGGATGAAATCATTGCAGTCAGAAAAGACAGTCCTTTGCTGGTTGGATTAGGGAACCATGAAAATTTTATTGCATCTGATATTCCCGCATTACTCGAATATACCAAAGATTACTACTTACTGAATGATAACGAAATTGTGGTTTTGAAAAAGGACTGTGTCACTATTTTGGATATGGAAAAACAGGAAATATCGAAAGAAATCTATCATGTCACCTGGGATATTTCTACGGCAGAAAAAGGCGGATATGACTACTTTATGATGAAAGAAATCATGGAACAACCAACCGCGATCCGCGCAACATTAAGCCCCAGAATTGTGAATGGTGAAATTCAGCTAGATTCCATACAGTACACAACAGAAGACATCAAAAACATCAATCGGATTCACATTGTAGCCTGCGGAAGCGCATGGCATGCAGGTTTAGTTGGAAAATATGTCATTGAGGATTATGCAAGAATTCCTGTGGAAGTAGATTTGGCTTCAGAATTCCGTTATCGCAAACCTATTTTGCATCCAAATGACATCTGTATTATCATCAGTCAATCTGGAGAAACAGCTGATACATTGGCTGCTCTGCGGGAAGCAAAACGTCAAGGTATTCGAATCCTTTCCATTGTTAACGTAGTGGGCAGTTCGATCGCTCGAGAAAGTGATGATGTATTATATACTTGGGCAGGTCCAGAAATCGCTGTTGCAACCACCAAAGGATATTCAGCGCAGATTGCTTTGATGTATCTGATTGCATTGAAATTTGGTCAAGCGCGCGGATATATATCTACAGAAGAGATAAAACAATTGGTTGCAGAATTGGAGAACATTCCCAGTCAAATTGAAACATTATTGAAACAAGAAGGAGAATGGAAGGCGTTGGCAAAAGCGCATGCACAAATACCAAATGCCTTTGTGATCGGAAGAGGCATTGACTATGCCGTTGCATTGGAAGGAGCATTAAAGCTAAAAGAAATTTCCTATATTCATTGCGAGGCATATGCTGCTGGTGAATTAAAACATGGCACGATTTCCTTAGTGGAAGACGGAACACTGGTACTGGCAATTGCAACACAGGATGCATTGTATGAAAAATTAGTCAGCAATGTAAAAGAAGTAAAGGCGAGAGGAGCTTATGTCATTGCCATTGCCAAAGAAGGGAATACCGAAATTGCAGAAGTAGCGGATAATGTTATCTATATTCCACAAATAACGGATTCTTTTACAGCTTCGCTGGATGTCATTCCACTACAGATTTTTTCCTATTATGTCGCTGTAGAACGAGGATGTGACGTGGATATGCCGCGAAATTTGGCAAAATCTGTGACAGTAGAATAAAAAAATAGTCACTGAGAAAAAACCGGAGATATCAAATCTCCGGTTTTCATAGTTCTTATATTTATTATTTGAAGTATCTATTGTACAGACCCAAAAATGCTTTGCCGTGTCTTGCTTCATCACGAGCCATTTCATGTACTGTGTCGTGAATTGCATCCAGGTTCGCTTCTTTTGCACGTTTTGCCAAATCAACTTTACCTGCTGTTGCACCATTTTCTGCATCAATACGCAATTCCAAATTCTTCTTTGTGGAATCTGTTACAACTTCACCCAGCAGTTCTGCAAATTTTGCTGCATGTTCTGCTTCTTCCCAAGCAGCTTTTTCATAGTACAGACCAACTTCAGGATAGCCCTCTCTATGTGCAACTCTTGCCATTGCCAAGTACATACCAACTTCTGTGCATTCGCCTTCAAAGTTTGCTCTCAGATCTCTCATGATATCTTCGCTGGAACCCTGTGCAACACCAATAACATGTTCAGCAGCCCATTCCATTTCACCGTCTTTCTGTTCAACGAATTTATCAGCGCCTACATGACAAACAGGACATTCAGCAGGAGCAGAATCGCCTACATGAACATAACCACATACAGAACAAACAAATTTTTTCATAATGATCTTCCTCCTTAAGTTAAATAAAGTAAAAATATATAAAAATATTTAGTAAACTATTGTTACTTGATAATAATTATAATTTAGAAGCAGAAAAATGTCAATCCATTTTCACAAAAAATTAAAATTTTCTTTTTCTTTCCCATTTGTTTGGGTACATACTAACAGGGAAGGAAATAATATATTTCCTGTATATCATCCTTTGCAGTGATATATGATAGGGAAAGGTATTGCAAAAAAGTACAGGTTCTCAATTTGACGCCAATTGACATAAAAACAAATTTATATAATTATATGATATCAATTATCTTATATCAATATCATCTACAAGTCATATAAATAAAAACGCAAACAATTCAAAATAGATTGATAAATTATTGATAGATATCAATAGTTGCAATATCATAGATTCATAAAAATTTTCGGAATAAATAAATGATAAAACAAAGGTTAATGCATTTGGAATAAAAAAGCTGTACAAAATCCGATAAATAGAATTTGATAAATCTAACGATCACAATCCATAAAAATACATTTATTTATTCGCAAAAGTTACGTTTTGCGAATAAATAAATGTGTGAAACAATACTCCCCTGATTGTCGATTTCCATATCTGATTTCTTCATATCCTATTAAAAAATATCTTAATTATATTATAACCGCTATAGCACACAGTCATAAATTCCTTTATAGAATGAAAACAGCCGCAAAATAATTCAAACATTTTACGGCTGTCCCTTGTTGTTAAGATATCAAATGATCCAGTTCTTGGAATAAATCTACTTCTGCTTGAATTTTTTCTTCACTGCCAATGGTACAAATATTATTGGTTTTTGAAAATTCCTGCATCATCTGTGTAAAATTTCGGATATCATCTGCAGTCGTTTTCAAAATTTCCATACGTTCTTGACATCGCTGTGCATGGCTAATTCCAGAAAAATATATCGCTGCGACATATTCCAACCATTCAGAATTGGTTTTTGGCTGATCAAAACGATTGATTGTACCTAAAATATATTTTGTCATTTCTCGTTTATCCGCAGTAAATGACTCCAATTTCTTTGCCAGTTCATTGTATACAGAATACGTTCTTTTTATATTTGGATCTCGATAGGAATAAAAATACATTCCTCCATTTCGCTGAAAATTGCAGCCGCATCCATAGGCTCCTCCTTGTATTCGTATCGCATTCCATAAATATTCCAGATTCAAAACTGTTTTCAGCACTTGCAATTTTCCAGTATACGATGTATGCAAATCCTCCAAATCCCATGACTTAATATTATACTGTACCCCAGAAGAAATCGAAAACGCCATTTGTCTGCTTTCGGTTGGGATTTTCGGCAGATTATATACGGCTTTCTGCATCGGCAAATTCGAAAAAAACGATCGTATCTTTTGTGATATCTCCGGTATATGCGACACTTCACATCCGATAACAGCGGTCATATTTTCTCTGCAAAATACCTGTTCTGCCGTTTTCCTTAAGTTTTCTGCAACCATCTCCGGATTGGTTTCCAACAATGCACGAATTTCTTTCAAGAATTGATAATATGCAATCCCAGAAACCAACTCTTTGACAGCTGCTCCGCTTGCGATAGCGGCTCGGCTGCGATATATTGCAACGAAATGCGCATAATTTTGGAACATATATTCGTATTTTAATAATGCAGACTGAATAATTTTTTTCAGGCTTTCGATAGATTGGAAATGACTATAAAACATAATTTCCTGAATAAAGTGAAATGCCTCTTCTAAATCCTGTACCAAAACTTTCCCGTTGTATGTCAGGAACGACTGGTATTGTCGTTTATTTTTGCTGTATATATCATTGGAAACAGAAAAATTGCCAAAAATACGATCTGTCTCTTGCGAAAGTGATAGGAAGTCCATCGCTCGTGTATCAACTTTTCCAAGAACTTCTGCCAAAAGCCCCGTATACGGAATCCATTGATACGGAATCTTTTCTGTATGAAACAAAAGCTGAATATAACAAATACCATGAGACTCCAATGGAACGGAAATCCACTCCATTCCCCCATCGATATGCTTCTGATAAACCACTTCTTGTGGATTTGGATCGACATCTTCTAATTCCAACAACGGAATTTGACCTAATATTTCCGGTGTATCGATTGTGTTTTGAAATTCTGCCAATGCATCCTGATCCGCTTGCAACAGCGTGTTGGATATTTGAGCTATACGATTTTGTATTTTTGCTCGGAATGCAGTTTCCTCTTTTTGTTGTTTCCCGACTTCCGGCAAAAACACGACCCAAGTTTTTTCTGTGTTATCCAAAAACAACTCCTGTATGAGCACTTGTAATATCCCGGCTGTAATATCCTGTTTTAACTCTTCCCAAATCTGAAGCTGATGCAAAGGCGCAAATGGATCTTCTCCATGCAGCCAGCTTTTCATTTGTCGGCTATGATAGACCAATCCTTTTGGTCTGGATCCATAGTCTTCTTCTCGCAAAGTAAATTCCAGCTTTTTGATTCCGCCTTCTAGTAAATCTGCTTCAAATCCCTCTTTTACAATTTTTTGCAGCGTTTGATCCACAACAGATCGGAATGCTTCCGCATTCTCTTGTTTTCCTCTTTTCGCAATGATACTGAATACCATTTCAAATGTAGAAGAATCAAAATATCCTTCTGCTTCTTCGCAAATACCTGCGTCCCGCAGTGCATTTTTTAATGGAGAAGCATTGGTTTCCAGTAACAAATATCCCAGCAACTGCATCGCTAGAATACGCTTGGTATCTGTACAGGACCCTACCTTACAGTTATAAGCAAAATAGCCGGTATCTAAATTTTGCTCCTGCTCCTGTATCGGATAAGTCTCGCTGATCCATGTCGATGGTCTGGGTACCGTTGTTTTTCTGATCACTGGTAACTCTGTGATACAGTCAAAGTGAGATAAATATTCCTGATCTAAGTATTCCAAGCAAGAGAGTATATCCATATTTCCATATAAATACAAATAGGCATTCGATGGATGATAATACCTTCTGTGAAAATCTAAAAATTCTGCATACGTCAAATCCACAATGGCATTCGGATCTCCTCCGGATTCAAAACCATATGTGGTTTCCCCGAACATGCTGCGCGCAATCACATTTGCCAACCGACTTTCCGGATCAGAAAGCGCACCTTTCATTTCGTTAAAAACAACTCCGGTTACTTCTGTTCCTTGAGCGGTTGTTTCATATCTCCATCCTTCTTGCAGAAAAATTCCTTTCTTCTGATAAATATTGGGAAAGAATACAGCATCTAAATACACATCCATCATATTACGAAAATCTTTTTCATTACAACTTGCAATAGGATACATTGTCTTGTCTGCATAGGTCAGAGCATTCAAAAAAGTATTCAAAGATCCCTTTGCCAATTCATTGAACGGATCTTTCGCTTGATATTTTCTGGAACCGCATAACACAGAATGTTCCAAAATATGGGGGGTTCCGCAATCATCCTGTGGAGGTGTTTTAAAGCATATGGAAAACACTTTATTCTGATCTGCAGATTGCAGATAACAAAGATTAGCACCGCTCTTGATATGATGCATCAAATATCCTGTTGCAGAAATGTCTGGCAGTTCTTCCTTTTTCATCAATTCAAAGCCGAAATATTGGTGATGCAATATAAAATTCTGCATAATTCTGTCCACTCCTTACGTTCTCATTTTTCAAAATATATGGATCATAACATATCGTATGATTTTCGTTTCCAGCCTAATTTCCCTTTCACAAGGTGCTTTTCACAATTGCAAGTCTGCATAAATTTTTATGCACACAATATCCTAATTTCAAATGCATGATTCCCCAACCCTCTATCTCATCAAGCATCCATTTCCCAACAACTCTAAATTTCCTTTCTATGATTTAGGAAGACAAAAGATAAATGTATTTCCTAAAATAGAAAGTACAAAATTCTTTGAAAAATCAAAAAATTTTGTACTTATCTGCTGATATTCTCAAAGTATTCAAAGCATTGGCAGAAATCTGTTCAAGAATAAAATTCTTATGCCCTGATCTATTCTATTGCATGAAAGATTTTTGTATCTCTACCAAACAAAAACTTTGCTTAGACATGATTTCTAAATTCGAAGTCAAAATAAAAAATTTTTAGCGCACAGTAGAAAATCCCAATTCTGCCAAATAGTTCAATACTTCTCCGCAGTTTTCCACAGGATATTCCTTCTTCTGATATATCAGCATACCAATATTAGTATCTTCTCCCTTATCATAAACAATAAGCTGCAATGTTTCTTGTGTTTCATCATCGGAGAACTGCACAGAAATCTGCGGAATATTTGCTGAGACAGATTCAATCGATTCTTCTGCTGGTACAATTGACGCCGCAATTAACTGTGCTAACCGTACTACGTTGCTTTCTCCTAATGCATGACTCTCCCCTTCTTCATCGGTTACTTCCAGTGTATAAGTACCAGATTCAACTAATGTCCGTATTGCAGAGATTCCTTCGTCAGCTGTTTGATTTTTACTGCCCCAATAAACCCAAATTAGTACAATTGCCAAAATCACCACCACAACGAACGCTTTCCAACCATTCTTTTTCATGCTTTCTCATCCTTTCAACCGTTTCATATGCTCTTTCATCCGCCGCTCTACACCGTTATCGCTCATATCATAATATATTGTACCTACCAATTCATCCGGCAAATATTGTTGCTTTACATAATGCCCAGGATAATCATGCGCATACCGATATCCAATTGCATTTCCCAAATCATGAGCGCCTTTGTAGTGTCCATCCCGTAAATGCGGCGGAACACCTTTGATTTGCATATGTTTCACATCTTCCAGTGCCTTGTCAATTCCAAGATATGCTGCATTGCTTTTTGGAGCACAGGAAACATAAGTTACTGCCTGTGCCAATGGAATCCTGCCCTCTGGCATGCCAACAAATTGTACCGCCTCTGCTGCAGCAACCGCCACCTGCAGTGCATGTGGGTCAGCATTCCCTACATCCTCTGCCGCACAAATGACAATACGCCTGGCAATAAATTTGGGATCTTCTCCAGCATAAATCATCTTTGCCAAATAGTACAGAGCTGCATCCGGATCTGAACCTCGCATACTTTTAATAAATGCCGAAATCGTATCATAATGATTGTCTCCGTCTTTATCATATTGCAGCGCTCTCCGTTGTATACAATCCTCAGCAACAGACAACGTGATATGGATCTGTCCGTCTGCATTTGCATCTGTCGTCAACACCGCCAATTCCAATGCGTTCAGGGCTGTACGTGCATCTCCGTTTGCCGTATTTGCTAGAAAATACAAGGCATCCTCGTCAATCGTTCCATGATAGCTGCCCAATCCTTTTTCTGTATCCTGTAAAGCCCGCAGTAGTAAAACAGAAATATCTTCTGCGGATAATGGCTCCAACGCAAAGATCACAGAGCGAGAAACCAATGCGCGATTCACTTCAAAATAGGGATTTTCTGTTGTTGCGCCAATCAAAATCAAAGTACCATCTTCCACATGCGGCAGCAAAGTATCCTGCTGACTTTTATTGAATCGATGAATTTCATCAATAAACAATATGGTTTTTTTCCCATACATTCCAAGACGATCTTTTGCCCCCGAAACCGTATCTTTGATATCTTTGATTCCGGCCGTTGTTGCATTCAACTGTACAAATGCACTTTTTGTCGTATGGGCAATGATTTTTGCCAATGTTGTTTTTCCAGTTCCAGGTGGTCCATAGAAAATCAAGGATCCCAAACGGTCCCCTTTGATCGCGCGATAGAGCAATTTGTCCTTTCCGACAATATGTCGCTGTCCAACAAAATCCTCTAGTGTGGTTGGGCGCATCCTTGCCGCCAAAGGTGCGTCTTGTCCTCCTCGCTTTTGCAACTGATATTCAAACAAATCCAAACATCTCACCTCTTCACCTTTTGGTTAAGAACAGGCAAGCATCTCCAAATGAAAAAAAGCGATATCGTTCTTTTACCGCCTCCTGGTACACTCGCAGGATCAATTCCTTGCCCATCAGCGCAGATATCAACATAATCAATGTAGACTCCGGCAAATGGAAGTTTGTAATCATTCCATCTATCGCATGAAACGTATATCCGGGATAAATGAAAATTTTCGTCCACCCGCTTCCTGCATGCACCACCCCATCCAGATCTGTTACAGATTCCAGTGTTCTGGTACTAGTCGTTCCCACAGCGATAATTCTGCCGCCATTTTTTCTTGCATCATTGATGATTGCCGCCTGTGATTCTTCTACAACATAGTATTCTGAATGCATTTCATGTTCCAAAATATTTTCCACTTTTACCGGACGAAACGTTCCCAACCCTACATGCAAGGTAACATGCGCAATTTTCACACCCATTTGCTGAATTTCTTCCAGCAATTCCGGTGTAAAGTGCAACCCTGCCGTTGGTGCTGCTGCAGAACCATCGTGCTTTGCATATACCGTTTGATATCTCTCTTTATCCTCCAAGCGGTGTGTAATATAAGGCGGCAGCGGCATTTCACCTAATTCATCCAAAATGCTTTCAAACACACCATCGTATTGAAAGCGAATGATACGGTTGCCACCTTCTATGGTTTCTAATATCTCTGCAATCAGTTTTCCATCCCCAAAGGAAATTTTATCCCCCGGTCTGGCTTTTTTCCCCGGGCGTACCAACACTTCCCAGGTATCTATACTTTTTCGTACCAATAATAATATTTCAATCCGGGCGCCTGTTCCCACTCGTTCGCCAAACAATCGTGCCGGCAGTACTCTAGTATCATTGATCACAAGACAATCTCCAGCACGTAAGTATTCCCGAATATCTCGAAAATGCCGGTGTTCTACGTTTTCCGTTTCTTTGTCTACGACCAACAGGCGAGAAGATGCCCGATCCGCTAACGGCTCCTGCGCAATCAACTCTTCCGGCAAATCAAAATAAAAATCACTTGTCTTCATATCATATCCTCATTTTCTCAATAAATAGCGCGTTGCGTACACTATACCAAAAAATTCCAACATTTTCTTCCGATAAAGATAGGTAGAACCTTCTGGCAGGTAATCAAATCCTTCTATATCATAATCATGCAGCACATAATGCTCTTCCATTCCTTGTGAAAGTACTGTTACCTCTGGATCCGTATATGGTCTGCGAATATCTGTTACCTCTGTCTCTGAATCCGAAATCACCTGCATAATTTCTGCAATTTGATCGTCCCGCAGTCGCTTTACAAACATATGCGCTCCTCCTTTTCAATGCTCCAATAAGTACCGTATCGCATATTCATCTCCAAAGTATTCCAGCATTTTTTTGCGGTAGATATATTCCGAACCCGCGCCTGCATATCGAAATCCCTGAATACGATAATCAAATAATCGATAAGTTTCTTCTGTTTCTTGAAATATTGCCGTCACTTCCGGAATTTTGGACCAATTGACACAATCATCAAAACCGGAATCATACGTACGGATTTTCACAATGCGCACACTGCCGTCATCAGAAATCAGGTCCATGATTTCTCTAATCTGATCCTCCGTCAATCTCTCTGCATACATGATATCCAACTCCTTCTAAATCCTGTTTGATTTGTTCCCACAATTCTGTTTTGCCGCACCCTTCCAATATGTCCTTTATTGCAGTTAATTGGCATGGGATCAATCGATGCAGCCCGCCGCATCGCAGCCCTTCATCCAAATGAATCCAAAGCTGCTCTGTCGGTATGCCTTCCAAACTAACGTTCGTAAATATGACCGTATTACCCACAGAATCCTGCCAGCCTTTTTGTGAAATCAAATAGGTTCTCCAATCCATACCATCCATATGTTTTATCCCTCTATGGTTACACCTGTATAATAATGTTTGATAATTTCTTCATATGTATAACCCAGCTGCGCCATCCCTTGCGCACCATTTTGGCTCAATCCAACACCGTGACCATTCCCCATGCCTTCAAATACAAAGACACCGCTTTCTACCGTACTGATGGAAACATCATAGATCTCATATCCATTCGCCGATGTTACTGTATTTTGTTTGGCAGGAACACTGTTGATATAGAACTTCTCTCCGTTGATTCCAGATAACGTGCCTTCTGTCTTAGCTGTAATACCATAGGATGCAATTGCAGAAGCCAAAGACCCATTTGCCTGTCTCTCGCTTTGACCAGATATAGCAGTTGTCGTCTGCACACCTTCGATAGAGCCACCCTTTCCATTGATGGTAAACAATTTGCTAGGCAAACTACCGCATGCACTGGAAAAATAAGTCCGAATTTCTTCTTTGGTCAACGTTTTGGTACCGGAAGAGCCGACAATTTGCATTTCCTGTACTCGTCCTCCAGTAGAAAGCTTTGTGATGACAATATCTTCTGCAGAACCGATTCCTTCTCCCTTTGACTGCAAAAGTGTATCCAATTCAGACAATGTCAGCGTCCTTGTCCAACGATTATCTCCATATTCTGCAAGTTCTGGTACTGCACGTAAATACGGCACTGTATTGTACCAAACATTTTCGCTGTTTTCAGTATATCCACCGCTGGAGGCAGAGAATACTGCTTCAATGGGCATTCCATTATAACAAATAATCTCTCCTGCCGTCGCATCTACAATGGCGTTTGTAGTCTTATTTTCTCCATCAAATCCTTTATAAACCTGACAGTGTGTACTGTCACATAATTCATAACCGCTGCTTTGATGAGCACTAAGCTTAGTCATGGCATACGTTCGCGCAGCAAGTGTCTGCGCTTTCAATGCTTCTATCTCATAAGATACTGGCATTTCCGACGGAATGACACCATACAAATATTCTTCCAGATCAATTACATTGACAGCTGTCATCACAGTGCCAGCCAGCGCAAATGTGATATATCCCCGATAAGCGTTTCCATTAATGGAAATGGCTTCTCCTTCACCAGAAAATGCATATGGTACATCTGTAGAAATCATCAATAGAATCTCTTGACCATTTTGCAGGCAAATTCCTTGAAATTCGTTTATTCTGGAAGCTTCCATTCGTGTTGTATCTTCCACTTCTGAGCGAGAAGCGTTTTGTATATATACTGTCCATCCGTCTGCTCCCAAATAACCCAAACATGCGTCCATTTCCATATTTCGTAAGCTATTTACCAGTTGTTCTGCTTCTCGTTGTGTCAACGCTTCTGCGATCATAGTAACAGTAGTACGTATCGGTGTAATGGTAATTCCATGTTGAGATTCCAACATCCCATCTTTTATGAATTGATCGTTTTCCAATGTACCGACATACAGTATATCGCATGAAATGCTCGCAGAGGAACTGTTTTTACAGACAGACTCCAATCCAATCTCGATCATCTCTGGTACTGCATAGGCAAAAGCTGCCTGTGGAATATTCATACATAAGATGCCGCTCAGTAGCATACTAACTATCATTTTGCGTTTCGTCATTTGTTTTCCTCCGAGTAGTTATATTCTGTAAACAGTATATCATATTTCGTCAAATCATTCCACGAAAATTGAAACAAGCAAACAGAAGCTCCATCAACCAATACCTGTACTACAGGAAATCAATAGAAAAAATATCTGCTTTTTGCTCGGTTATCTATTCCGTAAAATCATTTTCAAATGTTGTATTTGTATGGCAAGTATAACACATGAGAAGAATTCACGTCCAGCATGGTGAAAAAATAGAAACAGAATGTGAACAACAAAGTATTTATGGAGGAAAAAAGAGGATGGAGAACATGTACCGTAAACAAGAACCTATGATATCATTGTCACTTTTTTAATTTCTTGTCCGGATTTTTCTCTATGATCCAATCTATTCCGAACGTTTCCTAAATACCTTCTTAATATAAATGATAAATGAATGAACCTTAATATACAAACATTGCTCCATATGTATTGATAAAAAAGCGGCTATCTTACTAGAAGATAACCGTTTTATCCAGACGCTTTTATTGTTCATACTATCACGCATATCTACTTATTTTGAAAAAACACCAAAGTACAACAATACGATAATACCTAATGCAATGCGATACCATCCAAATATTTTGAAGTCATGCTTTTTAATATATCCCATTAAAAATTTAATCACCAAAATAGAAACAACGAAAGCGACAATCATACCTGTCAATAAAATTGCTACTTCCATACCGGAGAAATGAAGTCCGAACTGGGCAATCTTTAATAGGCTAGCGCCAAACATCACGGGTATGGCAAGAAAAAAAGTAAATTCTGCGGCCACTGTTCTAGATACACCCAATAACAAAGCTCCAACAATCGTTGCACCTGAACGAGATGTCCCGGGGAAAATAGCCGCAATCAATTGAAATACACCAATAAATAACGCCAGTTGTAATGTAATTTCCGACAAGTGATTGATTTTTGCACGCTTGCCTTGATGCATCGTTTCAATGAGCAAAAAAGCAATCCCAAAAACAATCAATGCAATAGACACTGTGGTATAGTTATAAAACAACGCTTCAAACGTTTCATTGAACAACAATCCAACAACTGCTGCTGGCACACATGCCACTAATATTTTGAACCACAACGTAACAATGTCTAAATCTAAGTAAGAGATGATTCCAGCTTTTTTCCGCCTTGGATCAAATGGCGGTTTTTGAAATGGAAAAATTTGCTTCCAAAAAATAATAACTACAGCCAAAATAGCACCCAGTTGAATTACCACTTCAAACATACGATAAAATTCTGGCGAAACATCCAAAGGCAGAAATTCATTCAACAAAATCATATGCCCTGTACTACTGATTGGCAGCCACTCCGTAATTCCTTCCACAATACCGAACAGCGCCGCCTTACATAATTCTATAATATCCATCGGTAACCTCTCCATCATTTTATTTTTTGCACTGCTCTATTATACAGTGTTTATCCAAAAATATCCATGATAAAAAAGAAATTTTTTCTTAAGATTGGACAAGCCGTTTTAGTTACTAAATATAACTGCAAAAAACAGAGAGATTTTTCTATGAATCTAAAATCTCTCTGCTGCTTTATCTGATCAATCTTATATCAGAATATGCCATTGTCTATTTCTTAATAACTTACATTTGCTACGCCTAAATAAGACGCCGGATTTACGTAAGAACCATTCACCAATACAGAGAAATGGCAATGATTTCCCGTTGACATTCCAGTACTTCCACATCTTGCAATGGTTTGACCTCTGGTAACATTTTCGCCTACAGAAACCGTCAAGGAAGAATTATGCGCGTAAAGTGTTGTCAGCCCGCCACCATGGCTAATCATAACGGTGTTCCCGTAACCATTCATCCAGCCGGAATATGTCACCACACCAGATTCTGCAGCAACAATCGCTGCACCATATGCTGCCGGAATGTCATATCCGCTATGCGATTCCGCTCGCCCTGTAATCGGGTTGGTACGATTAACATAGCCGCTACTCAAACTGGAAGAGGACGCACTTCTGGAAGGCACCGGCCAGCCCAATGTACCACTGCCGGTGTAATAAACCGTTGAACTTTCCTGCTGTTGCGCAATTTGCCGCAATACTTCCTGATCGGCTCTTTCGTTTGCCGCGATCATCTGTTCATACTTAGATACATCATTTTGATAAGACGCAATTAACGCTTTTTTCTCATCCAGCACAGCGTTCATGCTCTCCATCTTTTCATTGTATTCTGCAACAACCTGTTCCTGAGCTTCTTGTTCTACCTTAATTTCTTCTGTTTTCTCTGCAATTTCATCCTGTATTGCCTGCAATTCATCTAACATCTGTTTGTCATATTCCATAATGTCATTGACATATTGCATTCGTAAAAATAAGTCAGAAAAACTCTCTGCATCCAACAGAATTTCCAGGTATCCTGCTGCACCTTTTTGCTGCAAATACTTCATTCGTTTTCCGAGTAGATCAAACTGTTCATCCCGTTTTTCCGTGGCTTCCGCCAGTTCTTTTTCACTTTGTTCCAAAGATTCTGTAATCGTTTCCAAATCTGCCTCTGCAGCATCTAATTCTGCCTGAATGCTACTCATCGCCTGATCCAGCGTATTCATTTCTTCTTCCACAGATAACTGCTTCGATTCCAGATCTTCAATGGCTTCCATCGCTTCCTGTGTTTTTTTTGCCAGTTCCTGCCGCTCTTCCTGCAATTCTGATATGGACTTCGCATATACCGGCTGAACATCCGGTATCGCACACGCAACGAAAACCAGTGCAAGAAATGCACAAGCAATTTTTTTATGTTGATAAAACTTCATGCTATCGTCCTCTTATTCTTCATTTTCTGTATCTGCTCCTTAATTATACTTGATTTTTCTGTTTTTTTGAAGTCTGATTTCAATTTTTTAATAACTTATTAAGAAAATATGTCATTTTCTGTTACAAAAAAATAGACATCCGAAAATCGGTTTTCTCTGCTGCATACCGCAAGATAATATTCTCCAAAACGATATCGACGAAAAAAACACTGCCTTTCCTTCCATACCTTACGATAGGTATCATTATGAATCATAGAAAGCAAATATGGTTGCTGAAAAATTCTGCCGCCTATCATTTTGACATAGCTTTCTTTCATGGTCCATAACGTCAAAAAGCGATTTTGATAGTCATCTGAAGAGGCTTGATTAAGGAAATTCAACTCCGTCTGAGAAAAAATCCGTTTAGACGGTTTGGGAAGTCTCTTGCGGCACTGTTCCAAATCAACACCTACTGCATTTGCAGCACAAACGCAAACAACATATGCACCAGAATGTGAGAGATTAAAATGAAATTCTGGATACTGTGGTAAAAACGGTTTTCCATGTTCTCCTGTTTCTATCACAGCAGGGTATATACCATACTGTTTCAAGACAAAACAAAGTAATTGCTTTGCCCCTAACGCACGTCTTTGCTGCTGCAGATTTTGGATGCTTTGCAATCGTATCCGTTCCGAATCTGGCAAACATCTTATTGCTTTTTGAAAATACTCCGGTTGTTGCAAATAATCGACACATAGCAGATAAATGGATGGCATACCGTTTCCTCCCTTTTTGCTCCGTAAAGAAAACGGCTGCATATTTTGATGCAACCGCCTTCTATTTTCATTGGATTGTGCAAACAATCGCCATCTTATTTTACAATAATATTGACAATTTTTCCAGGTACATAAATTTCTTTCACAATCGTCTTGCCTTCCAGACGAGATGCCAGTACTTCTTTCGCTTTTGCCAAAACAGCATCTTTTTCTGCGTTGGCATCAATCATCATGGTTTCTCTAAATTTACCGCTCACTTGCAAAGCGATTTCAATGGTCTGCTGAACCAATTTACTTTCATCTACCTGCGGCCATCCGGCTGCAAAAACAGATTCTGCATGCCCCAGTTCTTTCCACAGTTCTTCTGCAATATGCGGTGCAAATGGAGCCAGCAGGATTACCAATGTCTCCAATGTCTGTCTGTCTACGCCGCCTTCTTTTTTACCCAAATCAATAATATGATTGGTAGATTCCATAAATCCGCTGACTACTGTATTCATAGTCAATGCTTCCAGACGCTTGGTAATATCCGAAATCATTTTGTTTCGCAGATATTCCATTTCTTTGGATGGTGTAATGGACAAATCTTTATTATTATAAACCAGTTTCCAAACTCTGTTCAAGAAACGGAATACTCCGTCGATACCGCTATCATCCCAGTCGCAATCCATCTCAGGAGGACCTACGAACAACTCATACATACGCAGCGAATCGCAACCATAGTTCTGTACCAAATCATCCGGAGATACTACGTTGCCCAAAGATTTACTCATTTTACTGCCATTTTTGGTAATCATCCCTTGGTTAAACAGTTTCTGGAACGGTTCTTCAAATGGTACAACGCCAATATCATACAGGAACTTTGTATAGAAACGAGCATACAGCAAATGCAGTACCGCATGTTCAATACCGCCAACATACAAATCAACCGGCGCCCATTTTTTCAGCATTTCCATGCTTGCCAGTTCTTTGTCATTGTGATTATCTACATAACGCAGGAAGTACCAGGAAGAACCAGCCCATTGTGGCATCGTATTGGTTTCTCTTTTTGCCGGTCTGCCACAGACAGGGCAAGTGGTATTGACCCATTCGTCAATATGTGCCAACGGAGATTCTCCAGTATCTGTCGGTTTGTAGGATTCTACCTGAGGTAACAGAACAGGAAGCTGGTCTTCTGGAACAGGAACTGCACCACAATGTTCACAGTGTACAATTGGAATCGGTTCTCCCCAATATCTTTGTCTGGAGAATACCCAGTCACGCAGTTTATAATTTACTGTTTTTTTACCAAGCCCTTTTTCTTCCATCATATGAGGCACTTTTTCTTTTGCCTCAAACGCTTTCATGCCATTCCAATCACCAGAATTGATAATAATTCCATCTCCCGTATATGCTTCTGTCAATTCTTTTTCTTCTTCTCCTTCTGGTAAGATTACTTGAACAATCGGAAGATCAAATTTTTTTGCAAATGCAAAGTCACGTTCATCATGTGCAGGTACACACATCACCGCACCAGTACCATAATCAGCCAATACATAATCAGCAACCCAAATGGGCACTTGTTTCCCATTGACTGGATTGATACAATAAGAACCTGTAAATACACCCGTTTTTTCTTTATCTGTCATACGATCTACAGAAGATTTTGTGGAAGATTCAAAACAGTATTGTTCTACTGCGTCTTTGCATTCCGGAGTAGTTAATGCTGCAACATCTTTATATTCTGGCGCTAATACCATGAAAGTGCAACCATGCAGGGTATCGGGTCTAGTAGTATAAACAGTAATGCTCAAATCGCTGTCAACCACCTTGAAATCCACTTCTGCTCCGTAGCTTTTTCCAATCCAATCAGACTGCATTTTCTTTACTTTATCCGACCAATCCAATTTTTTCAGATCTTCCAGCAGTCTATCTGCATATGCCGTAATCTTCAGCATCCATTGACGCAAATTTTTCTTTGTTACTGTTGCACCACAACGTTCACAAGTGCCGTTGGTCGCTTCTTCATTTGCTAACACACATTTACAGCTAGGGCACCAGTTCAAGGGCATCTCTTTTTCATATGCCAAACCATGTTTGAACATTTGAACAAAAATCCATTGGGTCCATTTATAATAATTCGGATCTGTGGTATCCACTTCTCTATCCCAATCATAAATAGCGCTGATTTCATGCAGCTGTCTTTTTACGTTTGCAATATTGTTTGCAGTTGCAATACTGGGATGAATATTGTTTTTAATGGCAAAGTTTTCAGCTGGCAGACCAAATGCATCCCAGCCCATAGGATGCAGAACCTGATAACCCTGCAGCACTTTATATCTACTTACTACGTCGCTCAGTACATAACCTCTCCAGTGCCCCACGTGCAGACCAGTACCAGATGGATATGGGAACATATCCAAGCAGTAAAATTTCGGTTTGACATCGTCCTCCTTGTTGATCGGATTCTGTTCCCATTCTGCGCGCCATTTTTTCTCAATTTCTTTAAAATCATAACGCTGATTCATTTCCTTTTCCTCCTTTGATTGTTTCTTGATTGTTTCTCAAAAAAAATCCCCTCATCTCGTTAGAGACGAAGGGATACTCCGTGTTACCACTCTAGTTTGTTTCCGCAGAAACACACTCTTGCGCCAGATAACGGAGGCAACCGTTGCCGTCTACTTGCAATTTATGCGTTCCACGGAAAACTCAAAGGCCAGTTCCATTTTTCGCTGTTACCGCCTCACAGCAAACGACGGCTCTCTGGAACAGCAACCAAATGTACTACTCCTCATCAATGTCTTTACTCGAAACCATTTATACCATATTCACCAAAAAAAATCAAGTGATTTTGGAGATTTTTTTAAAAAAACTCTGCAAATGCGTTCAAAAAAGTAAGAACGCCCAGTTTTTCCAGAAGAATTTGTATACAATTTACAGAATTCAAAAAATATCTTTCGTCATCAATACGCATTTAGTTTACATAATTTAATTATGGTAAACTTATAAAACATAGAAAAACATAAACGCAATGTGAAATCCACTGCCCAATAAAACAAATACATGAAAAATTTCATGAAATCCAAAGTGCTTCCAATTGGGATTTGGTTTCTTCAAAGCATAAATCACTGCGCCAACGGTATACATTACCCCTCCATACAACAATACACGAATTCCATTCCAGTCTACAGCCTGTTTCAGAGGCACAAGGGCAATGACTGCCAACCATCCCATAAAAACATAAAGTGCAGTAGATAACCATCGTGGCGCCTGCATCCACACCATCTTCCACAGAATTCCCATCGCAGCTAATATCCAAATTAGTACCAATAGTACGGAACCCCATACACCTTGCAAAGAAATCAAACAAATGGGTGTATATGTTCCAGCAATAAGCACAAAAATCATAATATGATCTATCTGACGCAGAAGAAACTGTTTTTCTTCCGATACCACTAACGTGTGGTATACCGTACTGGCGCCGTACAATAATAATAAAGAAAGTCCAAAGATTGAAAACCCAATCAGATGTGCTATCGATGCTTGCAGGAAAGCTTCTCGCAATAGTACAACAAAGACTGGAATTACAATCAGAAAACCCAAAAAATGAGTAGCGGCACTACCAGGATCTCTTACACAAAAACGGCATTTCATTTCAAACCACTCCTTTATGTAGTATTTAATACTAAATATAATAATATTTATATTTTATTATATCAACCATGATTTTTCAATATAAAACTATATTAAATCATTGATATGTAGTTTTATATACGATATAATACAGCTATATAAAAAAGGAGAGGATTTTTATGCGTATACCACAATCTATTATGGAGGAATTTCAAAAAAAAATACATTCTTTTCCTATCGTAGAGCTTTCCGATATTCCGCGGATTGATTTATATATGGATCAAGTAACCACTTTTCTGAATACGGCTTTATGTGCCTACCAACGTACGGATCAAGAAAAAATTTTTACGAAAACAATGATCAATAACTATATCAAAGCTAAAATTTTACCTCCTCCAGAAAAAAAGAAATACAGCCCTACACATTTAATGTTGTTGATCATGCTCATCCCCTTAAAATCTATATTATCCATCAAAGATATTGCTGTGTTATTCCAACCACTATTTGCGTCTATGGATCAAACAGAGACACAAATACAGGTAGAACAAGTGTATACTGGTTTTCTTTCCTTGCAAAAGTCTACATTTGCTACGATGTATATTGCAGAAACAACATATTTGCCAGAAACCTGCAACCATTCAGTATCTTTTGGAACCTTTGACGAAAAGATACAGCATATCCTGATTGTATTGTGCTTTGCAATTGATGCACACATCAAAAAACTGTTGGCAGAATATCTATTGGATTCCTGTTTTTCTGCAAAATGACTTTTCCTGTTTCTAAAACATTCAATGCTGCATTTTTTTCTTTTTTTATATTCCATTACAAGCAACTTCCATTTTACATTAACCCGAACGAAAAAAAGTCTGTAGTATATCAAAATACCACAGACTTTTTTCTTTGATTTGTTCCATTAGGATTGAACAGCCGCACGTCCAAATACCTTTTCGTATTTTTTTCCAACTACTTCAAACACAGCAGAAAACTTATCGACAAAGGTCAGTACATAAGATTCCACATACCGAGGCGGTACCAATGTGCAAGGCCACATATGTTTCAAAATCGCATCTTTTTCTACTTTATTTAATTCTGTAATTTTTTTCGCATTGTCATAGGCAATCCGCGGATGCCAAGCAGCATGATTGGAACGAATAAATTTCGTCGTTCTCCAGTCATAGAAGAACAAATCATGCAATAATCCTGCTCTTGCCGCAGAACGGTAATCCCATCCCATGCGATAGCAGATCAAAAAGCTATAATAAGAAACGTTAATGCTATGCTGCAAACGGCTGGTATCACAGTGTTGTACATGTTGATCCATCTTTTGTACCATTTCGTGTTCCAAGAGATCCTGGATACACGCTCTGTACTCTGCCAGTAAAGAATCCTCCTCTGGTCTGTTAAAATCCTTTCTGGAACCAATTGCTTTGTGCATGGGCTTCTTTCCTTCCATGTATATTGTAAATTAGATTTACATAATTATTATAGCACGAAAGATTTCATTCTGCCACTAAAAAATGACGGTTTTTCAAAAAATTTTTTGTTTCATTTTTCTTTCGGTTTTGCAACCAATGCTGCAAGAAATGCAAAACATATTGCCGCAGTTACCCCGCCGGCTGCAGCTTTTAGTCCGCCTGTTAAGATGCCGAGAGCTCCCACTGCATCGATCTCTTCTTTTACACCCTTTGCCAAAAGATTTCCAAATCCAGTCAATGGAACAGTCGCACCAGCCCCCGCAAACTCTACCAACTGTGGATATATGCCCAATCCTCCAAGTAAACAGCCAATACAAACAAATAACACCAGAATACGTGCAGGTGTCAACTTGGTACGGTCAATCAATATTTGTCCAATCAAACAAATGATACCCCCGACCACAAATGCTTTCACATAATTCATGCCTTGCCACTCCCTTCCGCTTCCAGTACGACTGCATGAGCAATTCCTGGTATGGAAAGCCCTTGCTGTACAGAATCAGCACTCAGCAGCGCACCTGTTGGAAGAAACAGCATACGTTGAATTTCTCCTGATAGCAGTCTAGGATAAAAATATGCACAAAAGGTCACCGCTGCACAGGCGCATCCACTTCCTCCCGCATGAACATCCTGAGTTTTACGATCAAAAATGATGAGTCCACAATCTGTCAGCTGCTGCAAGTCATAAAATCCCTCTTCTTGCAGCAGTTCTTTCAGCAAGTGATGTCCGACAATTCCTAAGTCACCCGTTGCTATGACATCATAATCTGATGGATTCCGCCCAGTTTCTCGAAAATGTGTCAGCAACGTATCAGCGGCAGCAGGTGCCATAGCTGCCCCCATATTGTTCGCATCTGTAACGCCCATATCTATAATTTTACCGGTTGTAATTTCCGTAATCTTCGGACCAACACCTGTTTTGGCAAGAACAACCGCACCATCTCCAGTGACTGTTCTTGTGGATGATTGTGGACGTTGTATCCCCAATGGAAGCGGGTATCGAAATTGTTTTTCTGCCGAACAAAAATGACTGGAAGCACCGCCTAATACATATTCCGCGAATCCGCCATCAATCAAAAGACTGCCTAGTCCCATAGCTTCTCCCATCGTTGAACAAGCACCAAATACCCCCAAAAACGGGATGGATAATTCTTTAATGCCAAATGTCGTACCGATACATTGATTTAACAAATCACCACAAAGAATATAATCCATCTCTTCCGCCTGCTTCCCTGCTTTCTTCAATGCCAATGAAGCCGTTTGTGCAACAAATCGACTTTCTGCTTTTTCCCATGAATCTTCTCCCATCAATGCATCTGTCTCCACCTGATCAAAACAGCTTCCCAAAGGACCTTCTCCTTCTAATTTACCTACGATAGATGCTGCTGATAATACCGTTACCGGAGATTGTAACCGCACGGTCTGTCTGCCAATCTTTTTCTTCATATTCTCACCTTCCCATGAAAACGTATACAATCCCCACCGCCATAGAGGTTAATGTACCATAAACGATAACCGGTCCGGCAATCACAAACATTTTTGCTGCCATTCCCAAGACCAAACCAGAACTTTTATATTCAATCGCAGGGGAAACCACTGAATTGGCAAAACCCGTAATTGGCACTTCCGTCCCAGCACCGCAGTATTTTCCTAATTTTCCATAAAGCCCTAGCGCCGTTAAGACAGCAGAGAGAAAAATCAATGTAACAGAAACCAATAATGCTGCTTCCTCTTTTGAAAAACCCCGCCCAAGATAAAATTGAGAAAGCCCTTCTCCAATAATACAAATAACACCGCCGGACAAAAATGCAAGCAAACAATTTTTCCACATCGGACTGCCAGGAGATGCTTGATTGACCATTTGCGCATATTGAGATTGAGCCTGCTGATCTGTTTTCAATATAAATCACCTCCGTATGTTTCTTTCGCTTAGTATCTGATATTTTTAAAAAAGTATGTATGTTTTATATTGCATCCCTTTTTCGTGTTCTATCCTCCAAATAATTAACAGAAAATTGATATAACTTTTACAAAATGGTTATATAGGAGCTTTATAATACACAAGAAAACAAAAAAGGAGTGAGTCTATGGAATTGCTGCGAAACAAAAAAGGATTTATTTGTGATATGGATGGTGTCATCTATCATGGCAATCAAATTTTGCCTGGTGTCAAAGATTTTATTGCGTGGTTATATCGTGAAGAAAAAAAATTTTTGTTTCTTACCAATAACAGCGGAAAAACCCCCCAGGAGCTGCAGGAGAAACTGGCTAAAATGGGACTGCATGTAGATAAAGATCATTTCTATACCAGTGCTTTGGCAACTGCAAGCTTTATCGCTTCACAAAGCCCAAACGCCCATGTGTTTGTCATTGGTGAGCCAGGATTATACAATGCTTTATATGAAAAAGGCATTATATTGGATGATACAGCACCAGATTATGTTATTATTGGTGAATCTTTCAGTTATAATTACGAGAACATCTGTCGGGCAGTGCGGCATGTACAAAATGGTGCCAAACTCATTGGTACCAATTATGACTTGACCGGTCCAAGTGAACAAGGAATTATCCCTGCCTGCCGCGCATTTGTGAAACCCATTGAAATGGTCACTGGAAAGGAAGCTTATTATATTGGCAAACCCAATCCATTGATGATGCGTACCGGTTTGAATATGCTTGGTGTCCATTCCAATGAAGCAGTCATCATCGGAGATCGAATGGATACAGAGGCAGTGTGAAACTTTTTCTGTAAATATGTAATTGAAGAGGTTCTTCTATGGTAAAATTTAAATCATAGGAGGACCTTTTATTATGGCAAAACAGAAGAAACCCATACATCGGGTACAAATGACAGAGGG
>DXEB01000007.1 GCA_019115165.1 Candidatus Anaerotignum merdipullorum
AGATTTGACGGCTCTGGAGGGCAGTACGGCAGAAAAAGCTGCACAGAAAAAGAAATGGATGGCAGGGATTGGTATTGGCGTAGTTGCGCTGATTCTGATCTTGATTGTTTGCTGGATGAACATGGATAGCGGCAGACAATATGCGGATAAAGGCATTGCCTATGCAAAGGACAACAATTTGTACTTATATAATCTGGAGCAGGATCCGTTTCTGGCGGCAGAAGGGATTTCTTCCGGCGGACAGTATCATCAGTATTATTCTGCTTGGGGAACAACGTTTAATGAAACAGGCAGTTCGTTGTATTTTACACAGAATGTCCGTGCAGACGGTACGTTTGATCTGTATTACAGAGAAGTGTCGCCGGAAGCGGAAAATGTGCTGGTAGCAGAAGCGGTGGTGGATTATCTGCCATCTGCAGACGGGATGCAGACCATTTATGTGAAATCAACGCAGGACAATACGTCGATGGAACTGTATGTGTTTGATGGTACGCAATCGATTCTCGCAGCGGAAGATATCTTGGCAGAAGGAGGCGCTTATGCCATCAGTGCGGATGGTACCTTTTTGATGTACCGCAAAAGCGAAGATACGGGGACGGCGCTGTATGTCAGAGGAACGGGTGCGCAGGACGAGACAGTCTGCCTGCATGAAAATGCTGCCATTGCCCTGATGACATCGGAGAGCAATGAGGTGTTTTATGCAGGGGAAGAGGCAGACGGAACCTATGGGGCTTATGTTTATTCCGGCGGAACGGAAGCGGAACAGATCATGGATCAGGTGACCTACTTGGAAGTAATGCCCAATGGGAAAGCTGCATTGCTGATGTGTCAGAGTGCGGAAGAAGTTTCTTATGCTTCTTTGGTAGAAGACGATGTGGCAGAAAGCGATGCAGCATTGACAGAAGCAGATGGCGAAGCCTATACACAAAAACAAGATCGCGATGTGATCCGGGAAGCAATGGAAAACGGAGAAGGGATTTCTCCCATCTTACAGAATGTATATATTTACAGCGACGGCATGCTGACGGAAGTGGCACGGGATGTGATTTCCGCTGTCGCAGTGAATCATGAGGATGCATATGCCATTTGTTACGCTGTGGAAGAACCGGAGAAAATGCAGTTATCAGAATTGAGCAGTCTGCAGGATGTGGAATATGGGTATTACATGAGTCTGTTATATGGCACGCCTCAGATTTTGCTTGCCGACGCAAATGGAGAAACCTGGAGGCTGGAAGGAGAGAATGTCATGCCTGCCGATGTGTTTTTGTCTCAGGACGGCAGTTTGGTCGGATATTATGACATGGATCTGATGACAGGAGATACTACGTTAAAGGTTGCCGAGCTTGGCAAAGAAGTGCTGTTTGAGATGGAGCAGGTGGAAAGTGCAGGATTTCTGGGTACAAGCCATGAGGTAGCATATTATCGGGATTATGAAAATGGTATTGGCGTTATGGGCGTTTGGAACGATGGTCAGACAGAAGAGATAGAAGGAGTTGGCGGCGTTCACTTCCCGGTGGATCAGGATGCAGTGTATTACATCAGCAATATCGACCAAGAATCTGGAAACGGAGATTTGTGTGTGATGCAGCAGGGAGAAACCACCGTTATTGATACGGAAGTTTACAGCATGCAATATAAATACAACGGCAGATTGGCGTATTTGAAAGAATATGATTACAGTATCAATCAAGGAGATTTGTATTATTTTGACGGAACGGAAAGCAAAGCCATTGATACGGACATTACGGCAATCTTTATGTATTAAGCATAGAAAAAACGAGGGATGTTATGGAAAAAATTTGGGAAACCCGATCTGCAGCCGAAACGGCGGCGCTAGGCAGGTGTTTGGGAGAGCAAGCGCTGCCGGGGCAGATATACTGTCTCAGCGGTGATTTGGGCACAGGAAAGACGGTGCTGACCAAAGGCTTTGCGGCGGGGCTGGGGATACAGGAACATATCACCAGTCCTACCTTTACCATTGTGAATGAGTATCATGACGGCAAAATGCCGTTTTACCATTTTGATGTGTACCGCCTTTGTGCACCGGAAGAATTGGAAGAGATTGGATTTGAGGAATATCTATCCAAAGATGGCGTCTGTCTGGTGGAATGGGCAGAACTGTTTACGGAATGGATTCCATCGGATGCAATTTGGATTACGGTAGAGAAGGACTTTGCCAAGGGTGAGGATTATCGGAAAATTACCATGCGGCAGGAGGAGAAGGCATGAAAATACTGGCGATGGATACATCGGGGCAGACTGCCAGTGCAGCCCTTGTGGATGGAAACAAACTGGTGGGAGAATATACACAAAACGATAAGTTGACGCACAGTCAAACCATTTTGCCGATGATTGCGGAAATTTGCAGACAGACCAATACCGAACCGGCAGAACTGGATTACATTGCCTGCGCTGTGGGACCGGGATCGTTTACCGGGCTGCGCATTGGAGCTGCGACAGCAAAAGGACTTTGTCTGGGATGGGATAAGCCGTTGATTCCCGTTCCCACTTTGGATGCGCTGGCATATAATGTGTTTATGACAGACGCTGTTGTCTGCCCGATCATGGACGCAAGAAGAAACCAGGTTTATGCCTGTTTTTATCAGTGGCATGGAGAAATCTTAGTGCCACTGACAAAGTATATGGCAGAAAGTATAGAGATCGTCATGGAAATGGCACAAAGATGGAAAAGAAAGGTGTTGTTTCTAGGCGATGGCGTGGCGGTGCATCGGGAACGGTTGATGCAGTATCCCGATTTTCATTTTGCACCGGCACATTGTGCATTGCAGCGTGCTGCATCGGTAGCAGCGCTGGCGCAGGTGATGGCACGGGAGGGGAAGGCAATTCCCGGCAGCAAGCTGGAGCTGATTTATCTGCGCAAATCCCAGGCAGAACGGGAGCGGGAAGCGAAGCTGTCCCAACGGAAGGAGGAAGCCGGCAATGTTTGAGATCATTCCCATGACGGAGTCGCATATTGACGGAGTGCTGGCGGTGGAAGAAGCTACGTTTTCCATTCCCTGGACCAGACGGGATTTTGAGAGGGAAATGCGGGAAAACACCATGGCGATTTATTATGTGGCGGTATCGGAAGGCAGCGTTGTTGGATATGCCGGTATGTGGCATGTGATTACCGAGGGGCATATCACAAATGTGGCTGTTTTGGAAGCATATCGCAAACAGGGAATTGGAGACGCATTGATGGCGCAGTTGGAAAAAGCTGCGCTGGAGAGGGAAATGATTGGAATTACATTAGAGGTGCGCATGCATAACGCAGCTGCACAGCAGTTATATCTGAAGCATGGGTATCGGGCAGAAGGCATTCGGAAGAATTATTACCCGGACACCCATGAAGATGCGGTGATTATGTGGAAATATCTCCCTTTTTTTGAAGGATATGAAAAATAGTATCATCTCAAATGCCGAAGAACCGATTCTTCGGCATTTTCGCAAGGAGGAGAGTTATATGCAAAGAGAGTTGGACTATACGGAGCTGAAAAATATCTGCTCGCCGGAAACCTTTCCGTTTCAGACAACGGCAGAGGTGGAACCGCTGGAGGGGATTATTGGTCAGGAAAGAGCGGTCAGAGCATTTGATTTTGGATTGCGGGTAAAGATCAAAGGATACAATATTTATATGGCAGGACCGTCGGGAACGGGAAAAACCACCTATGCCAAAACCAGCACACAGCGGCTTGCGGAAACAGAACCGGTGCCGAAAGATTGGTGCTATGTTTATCATTTTCAAAATCCGCGCAGTCCAATGGCGCTGTCTTTTGCAGCAGGCGTTGGCAGACAATTTCGGGATGATATGAACGAACTGGTGCAGTTGCTGAAAGCCGAGCTGCAAAAAGTATTTCGTGCAGAGGATTATGAGAAACAGAAAACGGAGTTGCTGCGTTCTTTTGATGAAAAGCGCGATGCATTGATGGATCAAATGGAGCAGGTGGCAGCAGCGCATGATTTTCAGGTGAAAACCACCAATTCCGGTATTTATTTTATGCCGGTTGTAGATGGAAAAACGGTAGGGGAAGAAGAATACGACCATTTGTCAGAAGAAACGAAAGACAGAATTGAAAAAAATTCCCAGATTGTACAGGAAAAAGCAGCTGCGATTATGCGGGATATTCGGGAGCTGGAAAAAGAGTCTAAGCGATGTGTGGATAATCTGGATTACAAAGTAGGGATGTTTGCCATCGGGCATCACATCAGCGCGGTACAGGAAAAATACCAGGCGTATGAAAAGGCGGTAGCTTATATCAGTGCGGTACAGGAAGATGTGCTGGAAAATATCAGCCAGTTTTTTGAAGAAGACGAGGAGAATGAAGAAGGTCTGGCTTCGCTGCTGCCGATGCTTTCTAAAAGACAGCCGGAAGATATTACGCAGAAATATAAAGTGAATTTAATTGTGGACCACAGCGAGACGAAAGGCGCGCCGGTTGTAACAACGTTTCATCCGACGTATTATAATTTAGTAGGAGAAGTGGAATATGACAGTGAGTTTGGGAATTTAACGACAGATTTTATGAAAATCAAAAGCGGTCTGTTCCATCAGGCAAACGGCGGATATTTGATTGTGCAGGCACAGGATATCCTTTCTGCGCCACAAGCCTGGGAAGCCCTTAGAAGGGTTATCAAAACAAAGGAAATCAATATGGACGCTGTGCGGGAACAAATGGGAACGGTTGTGGCGCCGACGCTGAAGCCGGAACCGATTCCTGCGGATTTCAAAATCATTATGATTGGCAGTAATTATTATTATGAATTGCTAAAGGAGTATGATGAGGAATTTGATAAGTTTTTCAAAATCAAAGCGGATTTTGATTATGAAATGCCACGTACAACGGAAAATACACTAAAAATCGCTCAGTTTATGAAAGGCTTCATCCAACGGGAGCAGACGCCGGATTTTGATGCCAGTGCGGTTGCGGCAGTAGTGGAATATTCCTCCAGAACGGCAGAGCGGCAAAACAAGCTTTCCACACGCTTTAATCAGTTGGCAGAAATTTTGGGTGAAGCTGCGGTATGGGCAAGGCTGGATGGTGCATCGATAGTGACAGCAGCACATATCCGCAAAACCATTGCAGAAAAAGAAGAACGACTGCGGTTATACGAAGAAAAACTGGATGAAATGTTGGGAGAAAATGTAATTATGATTGATGTAGACGGTGCCCAGATCGGTCAAATCAACGGATTGGCAGTGCTGGATATGGGGGCGTATGCATTTGGCAATCCCTCCCGGATTACAGCAACCACCTACGTCGGAAAGTCCGGGATTGTCAATATTGAGAAAGAAGCGCGCATGAGCGGTCAGACGCATGATAAAGGGGTGCAGATTATTACCGGTTATTTGGGGCAGACTTATGCCCAGAAATTTCCGCTGTCCTTGTCCTGCCGGGTATGCTTTGAGCAGAATTACAATGGGATAGACGGGGACAGTGCATCTAGTACGGAGTTGTACTGTATTTTATCTTCTTTGGCAGAACTGCCGATTCGACAGGATCTTGCTGTGACCGGGTCTGTCAACCAAAAGGGAGAAATTCAGGCGATTGGCGGCGTTACCTATAAGATAGAAGGGTTCTTTGATCTATGCAGGAAGCGCGGATTGACGGGAAAGCAGGGGGTTGTGATACCGGCTGCCAATATACGGGATCTGGTTTTGAAAGACGAAGTGGTGCAGGCGGTCAAAGAAGGGATGTTCCATATCTATCCAATTACTTCTATTGATGAAGGCATTGCGCTGCTGATGGGCAAAGAAGCCGGCGTACGGGATCAGAATGGTTGTTATCCGGCGGACAGTGTGCACGGCAGAGTGCATGCGAAGTTGAAAAGTTTCTGGAAATATGCAGAGGGCGAAGAAGTATGATGCTACAGTAGTTACAGGAAAAAACAGGTGAACACAAAAATGGAAACTTCCGATCAATATAGAAAATACGAATCAGAAATGGAGAGAAGCAAAATGATTCGGCAGCTGCAAAAGACAGATATTGACTGTGTGGGAGAGATTTGGCTGCAAGCAAATCTTGGTGCGCATGCCTTTATCCCGGCGCAGTACTGGCAAGATCACTTGAAGATGGTTCAGGAGATGTTGTTGCAGTCAGAGGTGTATGTGTATGAGGAAGTATCTCAAGCCTGCATACAGGGGATGATTGGGCTGGTCGGGGAGGAAATTGCAGGGATTTTCGTCCGACAGGAAATGCAGGCAAACGGAATTGGAAAGCAAATGCTGGACTATGTAAAAAAGAAAAGACAGCGGCTCTCTCTGCATGTATATCAAAAGAATACACGAGCGATTGCATTTTATCAGAAAGAAGGATTTCAAGTCCTGTGTGAAACAAGGGACGAAGCGACCGGAGAAATGGAATATATCATGTGCTGGCAGCTGAATGGCTGCCCTAAGCACAACGGTTAAACCAAAGCAAACAGCCGAATGGCAGAAAAAGCGATTCGGTTGTTTTTTTATGTTTGGGGATGGAGATGCATTTTCCGCTTGCGTTTTGGAATTTTCTACTGTCTGGAAGGGAGAGCGGGAGTGGAAGTATGTTTTTCCTGTTGGAGATGTCGGTTTGTTATTTTCGAAAAAAAGGATGTTGTATTGCGGTGAATGAGTAATGCAGGGTACGTTGGTTCTTTACGTGATAAAAGGGAATAGAACGCAGTGTCGTATCTGGTTCAACAGTTGGGTAAATCCTGTTTGGAAAAAGAACGGACAAAATTTATTAAAATTCTATTGCAATTGGAACTTTTCCCTTTTCAATTCGACAAAATTTGATATACTAGGGAAGAACAGAGTTTACAGTGGAGGAGACGGAAAGAATGAGAAAAACAGCCAAACGATTGCTGCTGCTGACGTTGGCGGCAGGGCTTTTCCATACGGTGACGGCGTTTGCCGCCAATGTGAATTTGGATTTGTATTATCATGGTACGCACCATGCCTATTCTGCAAAAGAGATTCAAATTGTGATTGATGGTCAGGAATATACGGATCCCAACATTCCAGCAGTGAGTATTGACGGCAGAACCATGCTGCCCATGCGCGGTATTTGTGAGGAATTGGGCTGTACTGTGACATGGAATGAGAATACCAGACAAGTGTATGCCATCAGTGATACCCATACCATTGTATTTCAAATTGATCAAACGACCGGTTATAAAAATGGGGAGACCTTTACTATGGATGTGGCGCCCATGATCATCAATGACCGTACGATGCTGCCGGTGCGGGCTTTGGCGAAGGCTTTGGATATTGAGGTAACCTGGGATGATCCATCCAGAACAGTATATATTGGGGAAGTGCCGAAAGAGGATGAAACTCAAACAACAACGGAAACGCCGGGCGAAACCGTTTCCGGGACGAAGGGATCGTTGACCAAAGTCATCACCCCTGCATCCGTTGCGGGAACTCAGCAGTTTACGATTGAGGCAACCGGCGGATACAGTCGATATGAGGAAGTATATGTCAGTGATGACAGGATTGTCTTGGATTTTTACGGCGTTACCAATGCGCTGGCGGATACCATCACAACGACCAACAGCAGTTTTGTGACATCTATCCGAACAGCGCAGCATACGGCGGATAACGGAGAAATCTATACACGGGTGGTATTTGACCTGACCGGGAAGAAAACGTATGAGGTGACGGAAAATGCGGCAAAGACGCAGGCAGTGGTGGCATTTGAACAGGCAGTGATTCAGGATATTACCACCAGCCACAGTGGTACGACGGAAACAGTGGTGATTCATGCCGATGGGGCTACGGGCGCTTCCGTCACAACGATGCAGGATCCCTACCGTCTGGTCATTGATATGCCTGGTGTTGTGACAGAGGATATGGATGAGATCATTGATACGGAAGATCTGGAATATGTACAGGAAGTACGGACGGGTTGGATGAACGGCACGACATTCCGCGTAGTGGTGGAAGCGGATGAACTGACGGATATGACATGGACAGAAGCGGATGGAAAACTGACGGTCACGATTCAAAAATCCACATTGGAGAACTTATCCTATGACAAAGAGGCGGATGTCTTGGAATTGAAAAAGGTGGTGACCATAGATACCAATCGCATTTCGCATAAAGATGCGTATTTGGATGGGTATTATGAGCTGACATTACCGGGAGATTATTCGGATATCTACGGCTATGGCACACGGAACCTTAATACGGATCAAGTGCAGTCCATGGAAATTTACCAAAAAAGCGGCAACACAGTCATTCGCTTTGAACAGAAAATGGTCAATGCATACACGATTGCGGACACAGGAGACAGCTATCTCATTTCGGTAAAGAACCCCAAAGAGGTTTATTCCAAAGTGCTGCTTCTGGATGCAGGACATGGAGGCAATGACCCTGGAACGAGCGGGAACGGACTGACAGAAAAAACACTGAATTTGACGATGGCGTTGAAGGTGCAGTCGTATTTAGAGAGACACTCTGATATCAAGGTTTATATGACCAGAGAGAGTGATACCAGACCTGCGAATGCGGATCGTGCAACAATGGCGAACCAGATTGCTGATTTGATGGTATCCATTCATATGAATGCAGGTACGGCGACGGCAAACGGCACCGAAACGCTGTATGCTGCCCACAGCAATGACAATAGTGCAAAGCTGACCAGTCTGAAAGCGGCAGAAGTGGTGCAGAGTTATCTGCCGACTGCGCTGCAGACAACCAACCGAGGAGTGAAATCCAGACCGGATTTGTTGATTCTCAATTCGACGACCGTACCGGCGATCCTGATAGAAACCTGTTTCTTATCGAATCCAGGGGACGCGTTGAAGATTTCTCAGGAGACAAATCAGGATACGGCGGCAGAAGCAATTGCAGAGGCGATTATGTATACGATGAGTCATTATACGCTGCGCTGAGAACAGACGGCAGATATGTTATCCGCATATCTGCCGTCTTGGTATTTTGTACAGGAGGGCTGTTCAAATATCGGATTTGAGGATATAATGGAAAACAGACAAGCAAAAGGAGGAACCGAAATGAACAGATGTGATGGCAGGGCGCGTGATCAATTGCGTCCGATTCGGATCACCAAACATTTTACAAAATATGCGGAAGGCTCCGTTCTGATAGAGTGCGGAGATACCAAAGTGATTTGTAATGCGACGGTGGAAGAGAATGTGCCGCCGTTTTTGAAAGGCAGTGGCAGTGGTTGGGTGACGGCGGAATATGCGATGCTGCCTCGTGCGACGGCAAGCAGGAATAAGCGGGATATTCAAAAACTGAAGCGCAGTCCGCGCGCAACGGAGATTCAGCGTTTGATTGGGCGCGCACTGCGTGCTGCGGTAGATTTGGATGCGTTGGGAGAAAGAAGCATTACCATCGACTGCGATGTGATTCAAGCAGACGGCGGTACCAGAACGGCAGCCATCACCGGCGGTTATGTAGCGCTGGCGATGGCATGTCAGCGCTTGGTGGAGGAAGGCGTGCTGGAGCGGACGCCACTTTGCCATAGCATTTCTGCAGTCAGCGTTGGGATTGTGGACGGGGTGCCGATGTTGGATTTGTGTTATACGGAGGATTCTGCGGCGGAAGTGGATATGAATATTGTGGTAAACGAAACGGGCGCGTTTGTGGAATTGCAGGGAACTGGGGAACATGGTACATTCGACCGAGCGCAGTTAGAGGAACTGTTGGCGCTGGGCGAAAAAGGGAATCGAGAACTGCAGGTACTGCAGCACAGCGTGTTGGCGGAATGATGGGAAAAAGGAGGAAATGGAACAATGGAAACCATTTTATTTGCAACGAAAAACAAGGGGAAAATACGGGAAATCAATGCCATTTTGGCAGATATGGGTGTACAGGTGGTATCCATGGAGGAAGCAGGAATTACGATAGATGTGGTGGAGGACGGAAAGACCTTTGAAGAAAACGCGATGAAAAAGGCAGTGCAAGTGATGGAAATTGGGCAAAAAATCACATTGGCGGATGATTCCGGACTGGAAATTGATTTTTTGGGGAAAGCGCCAGGGATTTATTCTGCACGTTTTCTGGGGGAAGATACACCTTATTCGGAAAAGTGCAGCGTTATTTTGGAAAAAATGCGCAAAGTGCCTGAGCAGGAGCGAACGGCGCGTTTTGTCAGCTGTATTGCAGCGGCGTTTCCAGATGGCAGAAGATTGGTCAGCTGCGATACGGTGGAAGGGATCATTAGCTGGGAAGCAAAAGGGGAAAATGGGTTTGGATACGACCCCATTTTTTATGTGTCGGAGAAAGGGTGTACGATGGCAGAATTATCCGCAGAAGAGAAAAATGCGATCAGTCATCGGGGAAAGGCGCTGCGCAAGATGAAAACCTTGCTGCAAAAGGAGTTGGAACGTCATGAAACTACTGGTGCTGAGTGATACCCATCATAGATTGGATAACGCAAGAGAGGTGCTGCGGCGAATCGGCGGGAGCATGGATATGGTTGTGCATTTGGGAGACCATGATACAGATGCGGATGTATTGCAGCAGGAATTTCCAACGCTGCCTTTTCATGCGGTGTCGGGGAATAATGACAGTGCCATGGATACGCCTGGGAAAAAGATGCTTTTTGTTGCTGGAAAACGCATTCTGTTGACCCATGGGCATAAACAGCGAGTATCTTGGGGATATGATACCATTTCCTATTGGGCGGAAGAACAAGGGGCAGATGCGGTTCTGTTTGGACACACCCACCGTCCTGTTTATGAAGCTGGCAGGGTGCTGCTGCTCAATCCGGGAAGTATTTCACTGCCCCGCGGGGGAACTCCGCCGACATTTGCCGTGCTGACGATTACAGAAAACGGCAGAATGGAGGGGGCTGTGATGGCGTTTCATCCCAAAGAAACGTTTGCCCGTATTCGGATTTAAACCGGGAAAAACCAGTCCGAATCTGTTGTGGCGTGGACGGAGCGGACAGCCTGCCGGAATGGGAATGGCTGGAATGGTGAGCAGTTCCGTCGCACGTCGCTTGCCGTTCAGCAATGGTTTGAAAGGATGAGAACAAGGAAGGGGATCGGGAAATCGCTCCATGAGGTACTTTGGAAAATACAGAAAAA
>DXEB01000008.1 GCA_019115165.1 Candidatus Anaerotignum merdipullorum
TACGCTCCAGCTGTTCCTCGAAATAATCCTTGCCGAAAAAGTTCTCCGGCTCCCGCAGCCGTGCGTCATCCATCACATAGCCTTTGATGATGAACTCTTTTAACACCCGGTTCGCCCACATGCGGAACAAGGTCGCCTTTTTGGAGTTCACACGATACCCCACAGCGATAATGGCGTCCAGATTGTAATAGTTGGTCTGATACCGTTTCCCGTCCGCCGCAGTTGTTTCCATTTTGGAAACAACTGAATCCTCGCTCAGTTCGCCGGATTCAAAAATGTTTTTCAGATGCTTGGAAATGGCCGCTTTCTGTACCTCGAACAGCTCTGCCATTTTTGCCTGTGTCAGCCAGAGGTTTTCCTGAAAGAGCAGGATTTCCACCCGCACCTCTCCGTTTTCGGTCTTGTAAAAGAGGATTTCTCTGGTTTCATACGGGGTCAGTCCCTGTTCTTCGCTCATTCCTCGTCACCTCCATATATCATTTAGTAAGATTGGGATTGCATTTTGTAATTCATTGACAAAATGATAGGTATACCGTTTACTTTCGATAAATCGTATTGGATTCCCATAGTAAGTCTTTTTCCAAGTATACCATATCAACAAGCTGAACACCGCATTCAAAGATAGGATGATTATAATTGTCCGTGAAAAAGTTTTTGACACGATGGCTTTCTATAAACCCGCATTTCTCATAAAAAGGGATCGTCAGCTGGCTGTCACCCGTCCCCACACGGAGAATCCGAAAATCATCACGGTATGTCTGCTCAATAAACTCGATCAACCGTTTTCCGTAACCCATGCGCTGACATTCCGGTAGAACAGCAATATTCTTGATTTCAAGGACTCCGTTACCTTCATCAGTAACAACACATTCCGCTTTTACGCCATTTTCCTCCAAAACATACATCGTACCTTTTTCAAGATACCGGTCAATCATATCTTCTTGCTCATCCGAAAGAAAAAGCAGGCTCATGTACCTCTTTTTATTATCCTTAATTTTGCTTATTTTCATCAACTATCATCCTCTTATACTTTACATTCCAACTGACAGTCATACGGCTCGGCTTCTACATGGGCCTGATTGTAGACAGCCGCCTCTGCACAGCCCATTTTGTAATAGAATGCCTGACTTTCAACGGCTGAATGGGCTGAGATGTATAACTTTTTTGCTCCGTGAGCCTTTGCCCATTCTTTTGCTGCTCGAAACAGTGCAGTGCCAATTCCTTTCCCTCGCATATCCTCTGATACATGGATGCTTGAGAGGTCAAGGTATTTGTGATCTCCCCCGAAAAGTTTTGGCTCGACTGATACAAAGCCTTTCAGCACACCGTCATAGAAAGCTGCGCATACCAACCCACCTGTTGCAACTGTGTTTCTCAGGCAGAAAACCAGGAATTTATAATCTGCTTCGCTCCAATCGTCAATGAATGGATCATCTTTGATAACCCATTTGTCGTTTTCTTTCCTCCAACATTTAACGACAGTTTGATGCCGGATAAAATGCAGAAATAATTCTTGGCGTATCTCGCCCTCTTGCAGCTTTTTATATATAATCGCCATTTTTATTGTCCTCTCAAATCTCTTTAATTAAAAACAGCTCCATAGGCTGTACATATCGTGGAATGTCGATGACAAAGCCGCCGCAATCCTTATAGCCCAGCTTCCGATAAAAATGCTGGGCAGTTTCATCTACCTGTGTAGAGGTTAGCAGCATTCCGTATCTCTGTGATTTCATATCCTCTTCCCAATGTTTCATTAGCTTTGTCCCGTAGCCTTTTTTCTGGCACTTCGGATCAACAAAAAGCATAGTACAAAACGGAATGTTATCCCAAAAGAGATTATATCGCAGCAAACCCACCGGTACATTGTTTTCTAAAAGCACATAACCTCGTTTGGTGTTCACTTTATTTTCAAATTCCGTTTCCGGCAAATGCCTATCAAGCCGAAACCAAAATGATTTATCAGATTTCTCCAAATATCGAATATATGTCATAGCTGTTCCTTTCTCAAATCGTAAACATACATCCTCGTCAAATCCGCTTCACCATCGCTTTGCACCATGCATAGAAACTTCCATCCATAGCGTTCATAGAAATCGGTGTGGTCCGTGATGAGATACAAGGTTTTCAGGCCAAACGAGTGCATATCCTCGCAGACAAAACCGAGTAATTTCCCGGCAATGCCCCGGCAGCGATAATTTTCCTCTACATACACGGCGCATACATTTGGCGTCAAATCCTTACGGTTATGGAAATCGTTTTCGATGACCCCAATACCGCCAATGATCTGTTCATCCTCGACGACAACATACCACTGCGGGACAATACTTTTACCCGCCAAGCATTCCTGAATGCTTTCCGCATATTCTTCAGCAGGAATATCCCACTTGGAATGAAACCACGTTGCGGCTTCCGATGCCAGTTCGCTGTGTTCTCTGAGTTTTAGGATTTCCAAGCGTATCATCCCTCCTCATTTCCGCCCTTTTTAGAACGGCTCTTGTAGACATTGTACTGGTTCTTGCACCGTGGGCTGCAAAAGACGGCGTTGGATCGGCTGCCAAGGAACACCTTTTGGCAGTGCTTGCACAAGCGCAGGGGCTGGTCACCGTCTACCAACATGAAGCTGAACATCATCACCTTACCCGCCGCATTACCGAGCTGACCGAGGAATTGGAAGAATTGAAAACAGAAAAAGAAATGGTACTTCGTTCTTTGGATTGTACCGACGATGCGGGTATTTCTGCGGTGAAGAAAGAAATCGCCACGCTGGAGGGGGCGCTGCAGAAGCTGTCCGAGCAGGAATCGAAATACTCTGCCGAGCTTGATGAAGCCTTGAAGCAGTATGCCGAGCTGAAAGAACAGGCCACCGGTATGGATGCCGCTGAGCTGATGGATGCACGGCTTGCCGTTCGTGAGGAAAAGGAACGTTCTGCCGTTGACCGTGTGAAAGCCGCCTATGGTGAGAAATACGATCCGATGATGATGCACGACAGCAAACGTGATGTGGCAAATCTGCTCCATGAGGAAGCGGCGACACGCTCCATCCGTGAACGGTTGCGGCAGAAACAGCAGGCACAGCAAAAGCAGAATAAGAAGAAAAGTCGAGACAGTTTGGGACGATAAATCACATTTGACAACTTGTGTACTGCAAGGGACTTCCTAATGCAAAGGAACGTCCCTTGCGTCACAAATAATTTACAAAGTATAAATATAACACGCCGGTCAAATATATTGATAAGATGACAAAAATTGGTGTATAATATAAAAAAGTGACAAAAGGAGGCGGTTATTTGTCTGCTAACATGAATATACAAATCCAGATTATGCAAGACAACCTATGCGATTTGAGAAAAATTGCAGGGTGGACTGCGGAGACACTTGCCGGAAAACTCGGTATTACCAAGCAGACGATAAGTAATCTGGAAAATCAAAAGGTGAAGCTATCAAGGATACAATACATTGCTATTAGATCTGTCTTTGAATGCGAAATGGCTTCCAATCCGAACAATACTACTCTTCGCAAAGTGATGGGAGTTTTGTTTCACGCTATGCCGCCTATCTATGCAACGTATAAGGATGACGTTCGTACTGCGATGTTGTCTATTGCATCTATCGCAGCGGCGGGATTGGCAGGAATGCAATTACACGCAAGTGCTACTGCCCTATTAGCTCCATTGGGCAAAGCTGCAAATCAAATAAATTCTACACACCTTGGGGAACCATCACTTAGATGGTTGCAGGAAGCGTTAGATTCACCTGGTTATCAAGAAACGGAAAACGAAGAAAACACGGAGGAAGTAACTGATGAAAACGATTGAGATAAGCTACTATCTATATAAAATGATAACAAAAATGTTGATAGATGGCATTGATACTTCCGTAGAGGATGACGAAAAAATAGATGAATTTACAAAAGAATCAAGGTGAGAAATATGATAGGCGATTTTTTGCAGTTTCTTGAATACTATGGCACAGCAACGGGCGTGCCCTCGTTACCATACACTGACCCGTTAATTCGTATAGAATACGATGCAATTAACAAAGATGGCGAACTGGTATTGGCGTTAATGGCTCCTTTTGCTCACGCCATAAATGCGTTGTGCTATAGAGACCCGGACGAAGACTCTCACTATAATCAAAAGATTATTGCTCAAATATGCCATGTGTCATCATCAGAAATAACCGCATGGAAAAAAGAAGAACGGTTCCCAGAAAAATACCGATGGTTCTTATTATTGGTTGATATTTCCGAAAACGTTGGAAATATGTATGGGCACAAACTCTTACATACTAATTCGCAACACGAAGCAGAAAAAATCTGTGATATATATTTGCGAATGATAAAGTGTTGTTTTGACCCGTTTTGTAAAGATGATTGTGTACTTGCTTCAGCGGTAAGAAGCGGATGC
>DXEB01000058.1 GCA_019115165.1 Candidatus Anaerotignum merdipullorum
CTCGTTAAAAGAGTACACAGACCCGTTTACGGGTAGCAGAGGAGAATAAGGTAAAATAGACAGCCACTTTTAGTGGCTGCCTGTAATTGTAATGCGATGCCAAATCTTCGATATTCCCTTTTAGGGAATAAACACGTAATACCCCTTCTAGGAGTTGTTCAAACCACTAGTTTACTAGTGGTTTTGATTGTACATCAAATTGATTTGAATATCATCTCCATCTCATCTGAGGCAAATATCAATACTTTTGTATAGGCAAAAAACTTTGCGGCTATCTGGAGCTTGGTCTGGCAGACAAAATAAAAAATCAGGATGCTTTGTAAGTACAGCTGAAAGATATGTAACAGCAATAATAACATGTCGAAAAACCAATTAGAAGAAGATAGAATATTCAAATCAGGTTAAAGAAATTGATGCAATGACAAATAAGTCAGAGAAAGAATACAAAAAATAGCCCAGAGTCTGGCAGGATCAATACCATCCATGTAGTGATCAGATATGAGAAGGTGATTACGGGAAATAGCTCTAGTCGTAATGAAACCGTCTGGTCAACAGATGGTTTTCATGGAATGCTGCTATTTCACAAAATGGCTCTTGAAATTAACATAGCCAGCATATTACTGTGCGGAAAATTCCATACCATCGGAATACCATCTTGCCAAAGATGAAAATAGCCGCAAAAACAAAAAGAATCCCATGATACAGGATGGCATATGCATGTATACCTGTCATAACAAGAATGTATGCCATACAATATGTGTATTGTTTCGGTTTTCATTTCTATGATATACTAGTTGAAGAAGAATCAGAAAGGAGTATCAGAAATGGCAGATTGGAAAACGATTTATCAAGAAAGAAACGTAACAGCAGAAGAAGCGATTTCCTATATTAAATCTGGAGACAGCATATCGGTCGCCCATGTCGGTTCTGAACCGTTTGTACTCTTAGAAGAAATGGTGCGGCAAGCAGAACGGTTACGGGATGTACACTTATATTTTCTGCTTTCTTTAGGAGATGCCGGTTATATGCAGCCAGGATTGGAAAAGCATATTCGCTTTCATGGTATTTTCTTGGGAAATTCCACACGAAAAGGTGTAGCGGAAGGTCGAGGAGAGTATCTTCCTTGTTATTTTCATCAATATCCGGCAATGTTGCGGGCAAGAGGCGGCATAGATGTATTACTCATTTCTGTCACACCTCCGGACAAACATGGATATTGCTCTATGGGAATGGGAATTGACCATATACCAGACATCAAAGATGAAACAAAGCTGATTATCGCTCAAGTCAATCCTGCACTGCCAAGGGTGATGGGAAACAGCTTCATACATGTATCGGAAATCGATTACTTGGTAGAAGCAGAACGCCAGATACCAGAACTGGCTCCTGTTGAAATTACAGAAGTAGAGAAACAAATTGGTGCATACTGCGCTTCCTTAATACAAGATGGAGATACTTTACAGTTAGGAATTGGAGGCATTCCGGATGCAGTTGTTACATTTCTAAAAGAAAAAAATGATTTAGGGCTGCATACAGAAATGGCTGCAGACGGTGTTGTGGATCTCATACGTGCAGGGAATATCAATAACAGGCGCAAAAACATCAATCGCGGAAAAAGCGTTTCCACCTTTGCCGCTGGTACCAAAAAATTATACGATTTTCTAGATGATAATCCGGCATTTGAACTACATCCGGTCAGCTATGTCAATCATCCCAATGTCATCAGCCAGAATGACAATGTTGTATCTATCAATTCCTGTATTCAAGTAGATTTAATGGGACAAGCCAATGCGGAAGTTGTCAAGGGAATGCAATTCAGCGGTGTGGGTGGTCAAATTGATTTTATTCGCGGAGCGAACATGAGCCGTGGCGGTCGTGCTATTATGGCACTGCCTTCTACAGCAGCAAACGGAACCATTTCGAAGATTGTACCATTTTTAGATCATGGAGCACCAGTGACCACAGGAAGAGCAGAGATCAATTACGTTGTAACGGAATATGGAATTGCGCAGTTATGGGGCAAAACCTTACGGGAGCGTGCTCGAGAAATGATTGCGATCGCTCATCCGGACTTTCGTGAAGAATTAAAAGCAGAATACGAACGACGTTTTTTTGAAAAATTATAATCCCAATGCGAATCACTTTCATTTTGCAATCATATCTGGATGAGATGCAAAACAGCTGGCTGAAGAAAGAAAAGGGATATCTGTTTTTCATACATCTGTAATGGGATCCGCCGAAAAAAAGTTATGTATCCATGCGACAATATTGCGTGCAAACAAATAACCACCGACTTCGTTGGTGGTTATTTGTTTTATGAAACTGCAATCTGATGTTTCATCTATATTTTATATATTATCGACCGATGGAACGTTTATACGCTTCAATATCTTCATCTGTCGGCATTTTCAATTCCTCTGGATCCATCCAGCGAACCCAGATTCTTCCCTGCAATCGCGGAATATCTAAAGGAACCTCAAACTGATCTTTGTCAATTCCAATTACAGTATCATTATCTCCATTAAACATAATTTCAAACGGTTTGTGTACACCGTCTTCAAAAACAAACATTTGTGTACTGTAAAAATTCAAATAACCTGCTTCACTGAGCAAATGCTTTTCCAGCGTTTCTAAATCCGGAAAGGTAACAACAACCCATTCACCGGTTGCGTCAGAAAAATCATATAACTGCAGACCATGAAAGTCGATTTCTTCTGACCCGGTCGTACCTTTGTTATCGTCCGCCATACCTTTTAGTGCCACAGGGGCTCCATTTTTTCCGTCTCTCAGAATTTCTGTACCAGGCAGAAAACAATTTACAAATGCCTGAATTTCATCGTCTCTAAATTTATCCTGTACAACCCAAAAGTCTCCATTATCAAAAGAAAGACCGCCAACTTCTTCCAAAAAGCTTCTGATCGTTTTTACCATGATAGTTCCCTCCGTTAAAATTTTATCATCTTTACTATACACTATTTAATAGTATTTTATCCGTCCTGTCAATAGGAAATCCTCCTGAATTAAACTGAAAGTACTGCTGCGGAACATCTCCACTAAACACAGTATCTACAAGCATGATTTTCCTAGACATGGGAATGCTTTCACTATGAAGCGGATTAACAATCCGAATTTCCAATGAAACGTTGACACATATTTGGAAATGGATCTGATTGATCCCGGCTGCCTCAAACTCTGATTCATAATCTACATTCGCGGCTCCCATCGGGCGCATAGATATGTTTATGTTTGGTCCCAGATTTGCAAGAATATCTAATCCACTAAGACTGCCAAACGGCACTTCAATGGTTTCATTTTCCAGTCTGCGCATTTCCGTTGTAATTTGCTGGCTGAATACCGTACAAAAATGATTCATTGCAGTCGTATTTACGGAAAAACCTCCATTTTCTTCTGATGTTTGTATATAAAAATCATCTGCCGTCATCTGCAATTTTTGCATTGCTTCCGACAGTGCAGTATCAATGATTTCATTCGCCGCCGTAATGGTCTGTAGTCGAGAAATTTCATCCATAACAGCTTTTAACCGAGCATCCAGCCAAAATAATCCGGTGCTGGCAATACAAAATACAATCAAAAAAAGAAAAAAGGATTGGAGTATGCTGCGATGATAGTTTCGATGACGATTTCGATTATGACGGGCTCGCATGAGCATCACCTCTCCTATAACATATGATTTCCGGAAATAAAATAATATGAAAATGATAAAAAAATGGGTTTTGTACACCAAAAATAAGCAAATTTAATAGAATTTTAGGAATTCCATAAAGGTTTCTGTATTTTTTTGCTTTATCTCTTTGTCCAAATCTGGTATAATCAACGGATAAAGGAGGGTTTAAGATGAGTGATTCTCAACGCAGAAGACGTCCATACAGTCACCCGGACGCTGACCGCGGCGGAAGTTCCAGAAACCGAAGCAGCGGCAGAAATAGCGGAAGAAGAAATACCAGTCCGCACCCCAATGCAAGAAAACGCAAAAAACGTAAACGGGGAACCGGGAAAAAAATATCCAAAGTACTGATTGTTTTGGTCGTTCTGGTTGCCTTTGCAGTTGCCGGCGCCGGTCTTGGCACCGTATTCGGTATTTTACAGAGTACGGATATGCTCAACACATCCGATGTAATGCCGCAGTCCTATACCTCTATTGTTTATGACGATGCAGGAAACGAAGTGGACAAGCTACATGGCAATGAAAACAGAGAATATGTTACTCTGGATGAAATTCCACTGCATATGCAGCAAGCAGTAATTGCCATTGAAGATGAGCGGTTTTATGAACATGGTGGTATCGATATGCGTGGTATTTTCCGCGCATTGGTTGAAAATATCAAAACACTAAGTTTCTCCCAGGGTGCCAGCACCATCACACAGCAGTTGATTAAAAATGAAGTGTTGACCAACGAAAAGAGCATTGTGCGCAAAATCAAGGAACAATACTTGGCGATCAATTTAGAAGATACATTAGAAAAACAGCTTGGATCAAAACAAGCAGCAAAGGACTATATCTTAGAATTATACTTGAATACAATTGCATTAAGTCATGGATTAAATGGTGTAGAAGCAGCTGCGCAGTATTATTTTGGAAAGCATGTGAGCGACCTGACTTTGGCGGAAAGCGCTAGTATTGCAGCAATTACCAATAATCCCAGCTTATACGCACCAGATTCCAAGCCGGAAAACAATAAAAAACGTCAAACGCTGGTATTGGATAAAATGCTGGATTTGGGTTACATCACTCAAACAGAATATGACACAGCAATTGCAGAAGACATTTATGCCAATTTGGTTTGTACAAATCAAGAAGAATCTACTGGTATTGCCAACCATAATTATTTTGTAGAAGCAATGATTGATCAGCTTGCCATTGACCTACAGGAACAAAAAGGATACACCTCTGCGCAAGCATACAGAATGATTTATAATAATGGTTTGGAAATCCACACGACGATGAATACAGAAATGCAGAACCTGCTGGATGAAACATTTACGGACGACAGCATGTTCCCACCCAGTGATGGTACATTGGATGTAACCTATTTGATTTCTGTTATGGATACTACAAAAGAAGTAACCGATCCTTCCGATACTTCTAATCAATCGCATTATGAACGCCGTACAACGGTAACCAGCGAAGATGAAGTGGATGCCTTTGTGCAGTCTGTCAAAGATGAATTGCTGGATGAAACCCATACACTGGTATTGGACAAAGTGACAGTATCGAAAGCACTGCAGTCTGCAATGGTTATCATGGACCAAAACAACGGTCAGATCAAAGCGTTGGTTGGCGGACGCGGTGAAAAACCTGGTGATTCCGTATTTAATCGTGCAACACAAGGATTGCGGCAACAAGGATCGTCTATGAAAGTTCTGGCTTCTTACGCACCAGCGCTGGATATGGGTTTGTTGATGCCGGGTTCTATCATCATTGATGAACCAGTGACCTATGGCAGCTGGTCGCCGCAGAACTGGCAGAGAAGATTCTATGGTCCATTAACCGTCAGAGAAGGGATTCGGGATTCCATGAATATCTTGGCTGTCAAAACGTTTATGAGGGTAGGTGCAGAAACTTCGTTTGAATATATGCAGAAAATGGGTCTAGAACATTTAGTCGAAGAAGATAAAGCGGCAACCACCGCATTAGGCGGCTTAACACAAGGGGTTTCCGTGCTGGAAATGACAGGTGCTTATGCTGCAATTGCCAATGGCGGTACCTATTATGAACCCATTTATTATACGGTAGTATATGATCACGATGGAAATGTTTTGCTGGACAATCGTGAACGAACCGGAGAGCGTGTACTGAAAGAAACTACGGCATATCTGCTGACAGATATGATGAAAGACGTTGTTACCGGAGGAACAGGTACGGCCGCACGAATCAGCGGAATGACGATCGCCGGGAAAACAGGGACTACCACGGATAATGTGGACTTGACATTTTATGGATATTCTCCATACTACACCGCCGGTATTTGGATGGGATATGATACCTCGAAAGCCATGACGAATGTATCTGGCAGCGCCCATTTACAGATTTGGCAACATGTGATGAGTCAAATCCACCAGAATTTGGAAAATAAAGATTTTGCAAGACCGGATGGCATTGTAACATTGTCTGTTTGTGCCGCAACAGGTGATCAGCCATCTAGCTTATGCAGTCAGGATTATTATGGATATACCACTCGCTCTGATTTAGCAGCAGCTGATTTCCAGACAAGCGGTGACACCTGTACAGCACATCAATCATTTACAGTTTGTGCAGAATCCGGCAAGCTGGCTGGTCCCAACTGCCCGGAGAGCGATCGAATGGAAGTTGTCCTTGCTGTAGAAGGCACAAAAATTTTAGGGAAACCGTCTACCATACCCGAAGGTAAGATGGATATCGATATCAGTCAGGAATGCAATATGGATCATGCGATCAGCCCCGAGACACCGGATACACCATCGGATACCGAAACAGGACCAATTCCTTCCGTACCGGATGGCGGTGATACTACTGATACCAGCATTCCGTTTGATCCTGCCAATGACCCTAACTTTGGGATTCAATAAAGCAGGACAGTCCAGAATCTCTTCTAAAACGTTTTTTATTTAGAGTGAAGGAAATGATGTAATTGATTGTGGCGATCTTTCTTCAAAAAGAATAGCGGTTGATAAACAAATCATTCATGAAAGTATCCTCATATAAAAATCAAGATGCACGAAATCTCTATTGCATGAAGAGATTTCGTGCATTTTACTGGATGCTTTAGCTTAACAAAACCCCTAGTTCTACTAGGGGTAAATAAAATACTTTAGTATATAAAACCTCCTAATTATAATTTTAGAATGAAGGTTTGGCGACCGCATTACTAAAAGAAAATCAGGAGG
>DXEB01000059.1 GCA_019115165.1 Candidatus Anaerotignum merdipullorum
GTAGAGCAACTGACTCTTAATCAGTGGGTCCAGGGTTCGAGTCCCTGAGGGCGCATTTGGAAAGCAGTGTTTTTCAACCATTTGGGTTGAGGGACGCTGTTTTTTTATTGTCTGCAAGCAAAGCCGACGGGGGAAAATGCGCGCAGATGTATCGGGTGCAGATGCTGCAGAATAGAAATGGATACAGATGGTACGGGAACAACGGTTTTTTCATATTTTTCCGATTCTTCCCATAAACTGATACAGAGAAATTTTTTCAGGGAAGCAGAAATGGGGGAGCGGATATGGAGGATATATATGGGAAAATATTGTGGGAGGGCTACGGTCTGAAATATTATGGCGGAAAGCGTACCCGCACCGGTTTGGTCTGCCAGACGGATCGAGGACTGCGGGAATTGAAAAAAGCACGCAGTCATAAACAGGAGATTTTGTTTGCTCATGCTGTGAAAACATGCTTGTTTCGCAATGGATTTTCGGGTATATGTTTCTTTTATACCACATTAGAGGGACAGCCTTACTGGGAATGCGACGGCGAGTGCTATGTATTGGAAGATCCCATGCCCGGCAAGGCGGTGGAAGAGGAGACGGCAGCACATTTTGTAGAGGGAGCTTTTTTAATGGCGAAGATGCATCGGGCAGCGATAGGATTGCAGTATTCCAAAGAGGATACACGCGGCGAACCGCTGCCGCAATTGTGGCGCAGGCGGTTGAACGAAATGGCGAAGATGAAACGGCGGATGGAGCGCAAAGGCGGATACTCGCCGTTGGATTTATTAGTATTGCGTTATTACACGCCTTTTTTTGGGCGAGCGGAAGAAGCATTGGAATGCTTAGATGCTTCTTATGCGGATTTATGCCGTATCCAGCGGCAGGAAGGTACTTTCTGTCATAATCAATTTAAAGGCAGTCACCTGTACCGCAGGGAGGACGGCGCTTGGTTTGTGGGTGGATTTGAACATTGTACATCGGATGTGTTTGTATTGGATTTGGCATCCTATCTGCGCCGATTTTGGCGAAAAACCGAAGGAACAGAAGAACAGCTGCAGCAAGTTTTGGAGGCATATCTGCAGATGCGTCCAATCAATGCAGCGGAAAAAGAGCTGCTGTTACCGCTCACACTGTATCCGATCAAATTTCTGCGCTTGATCCATGAGTATGACAATAAGCGTCGCGTCTGTGTTTCTCCCGCCATGCAGGAACGTCTGTCAGCGGCAGCGCAGGAGGAAGAAAAAATCGGTGCATTGGGAAGATTGCTGGAGCGGGTGTTATAACAGAATGATTGCGTAAATTGCCGTAGGAATCGCACTGCACAGCGATTCCTCTTGCAACTTCGGGCGGAAACGTATAAAATGATGAAAAGAGAGTCTGAAATCATTCCCCGAAGGAGGAGAGGAAAGGCATGAAGGACTATCATTTTGAAAAGGACAATCAAGATTTTGATACCACCATACGGTTGGATCATATCAATGATAAATTAAAGCAGTTGGAACAAACTCCGCGTCAGGAAGACGATTTGGGGGATAAAGATGCATTTTTGAATGCATTTGAATCAGAGCATTTTGAAACGCCTCCACCAAAGCGTCAGCCGCAGTATGATTCGGTGCCTTCTCGGACACAACGGCAGGAAGATAGGCATTTGCAGCGGCAGAGAGAGATGGAAGAACCGCCGTTTTGGAACAAACGAACCATCGGGTTGCTGACCATTGGGTGTATTGCGGCATTGATGCTGTGTTTTGGGCTGGTGAAGTGGTTGTTTTTCAGCGGAACACAGCCCATCCATACAGCGGAGGCAAGACCGGTGCTGGTGCAGTCGGTGCTGGATGGCGGAGAACTGCTGATTTATGACATTATGCAGCAAGGGCAAAAAACAGTAGCGCTCTCGGCAGAAACCGTAGTTACAGATGAGAAAAACGAGGAGATATCTGCCAGAGAAATTGCCAGAGGAGATGTGCTGATGCTGCAGATGGATGCGGCGGAAGAAACCGTAGTATCCGTTTCTTATGGCGGAGACATCAAACGAGAAGAAATCACTGGCATGCAGGTCGATGTGTCAGCAAGAGAATTGAGAGGGGAAACCCGCTCGTTTTCCTATGACCAAAACGCCATTTTTTTGCTGCATGAGGATACGATAGCCCCGTCAGCATTAGAACCATGTGATGTGCTGGAAATTTACGGTGTGAACGATACGGTATGGTCGGTCAATGTGCTGGAGTACCATGGATATATTACATTGGCAAATGTGGATCATATCCAAAATGGTACATTCCGTCTGGATGATGAGGAAGAAATGGCGCTGGAAGAAATCGATAAAATTGCGGTGCCGGAAGGCACCCATACCATTACGATCGCAGGAGACAACATCGAAAGCCGGACAGACAGCGTATTGATCGAATCTGGGGAAGAATTTGTCTATGATATGTCGAAAGCGCAGGAAAAGGTTGGCGTGTTGGTGGTCAATGCCAATGTGTCCGATTATAAGCTTTATGTCAATGGTACGTTGGTAGATAGTACGACGCCGACGGTGCTGCCTTTTGGAGAGTATGATGTTGTGATACTGAAAAACGGATATGAAGAATGGAACCAACAGATTTCCCTGCGGCAGGATACTGTGACGGTATCTGCTCATTTGGAAGAAAGCGTGCGCTATGGGACGGTTGTCATTGCCTGCAATGAAGAGGATGCTGCTGTCATTATCGATGGAGTAGATCGAGGGACGGCTCCGCTGCAAATCAGTCTGGCATATGGCAATCATGAGATTGTGGTGCAAAAAGACGGATTTTCTGCTTACCGGGAAACGGTGCGGGTGCAGGACAGCGTCGTGCATGTTCGTGCAGAATTATCGTAAGAAAGGTTACGGCAGGAAAAAGCATTACATTTGCCGTTTCGAAAAACACAAAGGGAGGAATGGGAATTGGATTATATGGAGAGATATCACCAATGGCTGGCAGATCCTGCCATTGACGAGGAAACCAAACAGGAGTTGCGCAGCATTGCGTCAGAGGAAAAAGAAATCAAAGAACGGTTTTATAAAGACCTGGAATTTGGGACAGGCGGTCTGCGCGGCATCATCGGTGCAGGCAGCAACCGTCTGAATCGCTATACCGTTGGACGGGCAACGCAAGGGTTGGCAAATTATATCAAAAAAGAAGGCACACAGGAAAAGGGTGTTGCGATTGCCTATGATTCCCGTCATATGTCGCCGGAATTTGCCCAGATTGCAGGGCTGGTACTTGCAGGAAACGGCATTCGAGCGTTTGTTTACCCTTCTTTGCGTCCAACGCCCATGCTCTCCTTTGCGGTCAGAGAATTGGGCTGTACGGCGGGAATTGTCATCACTGCCAGCCATAACCCTCCGGAATACAACGGCTACAAAGTATACTGGGCAGACGGGGCGCAAGTGGTGGCACCCAGAGATAAAGACATCATCGCAGAAGTAAACGCTGTGGCAAGCTTTGGGGAAATCAAGGAAATGCAGCTGGAAGAAGCCCAGGAAAAAGGTCTGTTCCAGTATATTTCCGAAAATGTGGACAACGCGTTTGACGCCAACGTGCTGGCGCAGCGTCAGGCGCCGGAAATCATCGCGGAGATGGCAGACAAACTGAAAATCGTGTATACTCCCATCCATGGCTCCGGCAATCTGCCGGTACGCAGGGTGCTGGAGAAAGCCGGGTTCCGTCAGGTATATGTAGTGAAAGAACAGGAACTGCCTGATTCTGACTTTACTACTGTCGGCTACCCCAATCCCGAAGATCCGAAAGTATTTGTGCTGGCACAGAAACTGGCAGAAGAAACAGGCGCGGACATCATTGTGGGTACCGATCCCGACTGTGACCGCGTCGGGGCAATGGTGCGCAATGACAAAGGGGAATATGTGGTGCTGACCGGCAACATGACCGGTGCGCTTTTGACAGAATATATCCTGTCTCAGAAGAAAGCAAAAGGCACACTGCCTCAAAACGGTGCGGTGATCAAAACCATTGTCAGCACGGAAATGATTCGCCCTATCTGCGACGCTTACGGTGTGGAACTGATGAATGTGCTGACAGGCTTCAAATTCATCGGTGAAAAGATCAAAGGATTTGAGGAAACCGGCAGCCATTCTTATGTATTCGGTTTTGAGGAAAGCTATGGCTGTCTGGCAGGCACGTATGCGAGAGATAAAGACGCAGTGGTTGCCAGCCTGCTGATTTGTGAGATGGCAGCATATTACAAGAAACAGGGAATGACGCTTTACGACGGTTTGGTGGCGCTGTATAAAACATACGGATATTACCGGGAAGATGTGAAGTCCCTGACCATGAAGGGGCTGGACGGCGTGGAAAAAATCCAGAAGATCATGGCATCCTTCCGTGGGGAGATCCCGACGGATTTCGCAGGTGTTGCAGTAGAATGGGCGAAGGATTATAAAACACAGGTATTCAAAAACCTGGCAACCGGAGAGGAAACCCAAAGCCCGCTGCCCGTTTCCGACGTGGTTTATTATACCTTGGCGGACGGTTCTTGGATTTGTGTCCGCCCTTCCGGCACAGAACCCAAGCTGAAGTTTTATATCGGCGTGAAAGGCGATTCCCTGACAGACGCGCAGGCGAAGATCGACGCGCTGGAAGCAGATATTGACGCGAAAGTAGCGGCAATCTGATTGATCAATGGTAAGGCAGGCGTTGAGGGAGCTGTTTCATAAGAAAACGAAGAAGGCTGGATTCCTTCATATTGCAAGGAATCCAGCCTTCTGATTGTTACCTAAATTTTATCAGTGGTGTTTTCTTCTAAAGACAGTTGTCGCAGTTCTCTTTAAGAAGCCCGGGAAAGAGAAAAACAATGTTTTCTGAAGGGGAACCTGCTTTCCCGAGCAGTTATTTTATGGGTCAAAAGCCAAATCGTTTCAAAACGCCAATGATATCTGACGTTTACAACTGGAATCCATAGTCGGAATTTATTTCCGACGAGGAGAAACAGAGAGTTTCAAGGCATTTATGCCGATGGCATCCTGCGCGCCGAAGAGAGGCAGAGATGTCAAAGGCGGCTTTGCAGAGCAACGTGCTTGACCAAACTGTTGCATTTCTTTCGATTTGTTAAAAGTTTGCATAAAATGCGCTTTTGACGAGGTTTTAGCGGTATGCTTTTTGGTAAATTGCCAGACAGTCTTCAAAAGGCATGTCCGCAGGGTCCGCCTGGAACAGACCGCCCATGGTGTCGTAAGCCATTTTGGTGTACATTTCCAAATCTTCTTCTTTGATGCCGTAATCGGACATTTTCAAATCGTCCACATGACAGGCAACTTTCAGTTCATGCAGCGCGTCGACGAAGTCCATGGCTGTTGTTGCGTCTGTTTTGCCCAATGCTTTTGCCATGGCGATCATCCGATCGTCCACCACACCGCGTTCCGCCCAGTAAGTGTAGTAGGCTTCGCACAGCATAATCAGACCAGCACCATGCTCCAGCTTGGGATGTTTGCCGCTGAGGGGGTGTTCCATGGCATGTTCGGAGGTACAGCCGCCGATGCTTTCACTCATGCCGGAGAGGGTGTTTGCCAGGGCAACATCTTCTCGTGCCTGTTTATCACTGCCGTTGTTGACTGCTTTGGCAAGGCTTTTGCCGATCAGTTCGATGGCTTTGAGGGCATACAGGTCGTTGATGGGATTGGTGCGGCGGTTGATGTAGCCTTCCGTGCTGTGGAATAGGGCATCGAACCCCTGATATGCGGTCAGTTTTTCGGGAACGCTCATCATCAGATCCGGGTCTACAATGGAAAGCACGGGGAAGGTGCCGTCATAGCCAAAGCCGATTTTTTCGCCCTTGTCATTGGTAATGACTGCCCAGGGGTCTGCTTCTGTTCCAGTACCTGCCGTGGTAGTGATGGCAACGATGGGCAGGGGAGGTGCCGGAACCGCTTTGCCGCCGCCGGTTCCGCCGGAAACGTAGTCCCAGAATTGCCCTTCATTGGTTGCCATTACGGCGATGGCTTTGGCGGAGTCAATGATGGAGCCACCGCCCAGACCGATGACAAAATCACAGCCTTCCGCTTTTGCCAGTGCGGCGCCTTCCATGACATGATGTTCTGTGGGATTTGGCTGGATTTTGTCAAACAGGACGTGTGCCACGCCTGCTTTCTCTAACTGTTCCTCCAGCCGTGCCAAGTAGCCGTATTTCCGTACGGATGTGCCGCAGGAGATCACGATCAGCGCTTTTTTACCGGGCAGCGCCTGTTTGTGCAGTTTGTCCAGCTGACCGCTGCCGAACAGCACGCGGGATGGAATGTAATATTGAAATTTCATAATGATGTCCTCCTTTCAAGTGGTACGTCTGACAAAAGTATAGCACAGCGGTGCGGAAAAGAAAATCCGTTGGGAGGAATTTTTTATGACGAAACGCGCCGACTGCCGCAGGAAAATGAAAATCTGCGGAGAATGGGAAAAAAGATGTAACCTTTTGCCGCTGCAAACGTTTTTTGGATAGAAGAACAACAGGAAAGGGGGAGGACGATGGAGGCGGAAGTGATGCGGGAGATGTATGAGAAATATCATCGCGCAGCATATCTATACGTACTTTCCCTGTGCAGGGAGCGGGAAACGGCAGAAGATATCGTCAGCGAAGGGTTCGTGAAAGCCTTTTTGACTTTGGAGCAAAGCAGTGAGGGCTTTTTATGGTGGCTGATGCGGGTGTGTAAAAATCTGTGGCTGGATCTGCTGCGGAAACGAGGGAGAGAAAACGGCGTTTTGCCGGCAGAAATTCCCGTTGCCGAGGATGCTTTGGCAGGCGTATTGCAGCGGGAAGAAAACGCTCGGTTGTATCGCGCGATGGCAATGCTGGCGGAAGGAGATCGGGAGCTATTGATCTGGTATTATTTTAGCGGGCTTTCGATCCGGCAGATGGCGTCTTTGCGTGGATGCTCGCAAACAGCGGTCAAAACGGCGCTGTATCGCGCCCGTGTCAGACTGAAGCAGAAGATGGGAGGGGAACGAGAATGAGTTTTCGTCAATTACTGGAAAAATATCAGCAAAATACCGCCACGGCGGCAGAACGAGAACAGGTAGAAGCAGAACTGGAGAAATATGCTGCCTTAACGGAATATCTGTTGGAGGAAGAATTTCAGCCGAAAATGGAAGAGGATACCGCTGCGGAGCAGGAAGAATTACAGAAAATCAACCGTTCCCTGAAATGGCGCACCCGCCGGATTGTGATGGCAGCAGCCTTGCTTGCCTGCCTAGTCATGGGCGTGGTATTGGTATTTGAGTCAACATGGAGCAAGTGGATTTGGTATGATCCGACAGAAGCCGCGATGCAGGAATACGCCCTGGATCTGGACTGCCATTTGGCGGTACTTTCCGAACTGACCATGCCGGAAGTACAGGCGGAACAGGTGTCGGTGACAGAGAGAGGATGGGGCAGGTATGATATCGCCGTGCGTCAGCGGGACTGGTCTGAGGGGGACTATCACTGGCTGGACGGAACGGTGACGCGTGGGGAAATTGCACTGCATACCGACGCGTATCGCCCGGCTGTGGGTAATGTGTTCAGCCGCGGTACAGCAGAAATGACTTCCATACCGGAAAAAGGCGGTGTTATCCAGGATGTGGCAACGGCACAGGAAGCCTTAGCAGATGTACCGGATACCTTGTTTTTGGAGACTTATGTTTCGTTGGCACAGGATTGGTCTATGGCGGAGTTGGCGGACTTCGCAGATGCGGTAGGTTCCGAAACCGGCTGGCTGGGCTGGGTCGGGGTGCGCCATGCGCCGCTGGAGGAGCAGTGCCTGCCGCTGATGGGGTTTGACGCCGGCAGCAGCGGGTATATCTATGATCAAGTGGATGAGGCATATCCATTTTATGAATTATCCCTGCATGCGGATACACCGCAGGATACAGCATGGGAACAGCATTTTTATGCGTTGCTGCAATACAGCGTGGATCATAGTGATTTTTATACCCGTCTGAATCAGATGGGAAACCATGGTACGAAATGTCGGCAAGTGCTGGATTATGTGACACGAAATGGTGTGCAAACCTATGGTTTTGTGTATTACGGCACACCATCGGACATCCGTAAGATTCTGGCTTACCCGGAGGTGGAAGGAATCTGTGTTTCAGACTGTCGGGCATGGGTTCCCGGTTTATCGTAAAGATGCAAGAAACAGGCATGACTGTTGGTATAGTCATGCCTGTTTGTGTATATCAAACGCCAAAAGACGGTACGCCGGAATTTCTCATGCCGCAGCAATGCGAAATCGTGTATGCAGGAAAAGGAATTTTTCCATCATTGGCAATATTGCGGTCGACTGTTTGAAAATACGCTGCATCTGATTGGTTTTCCATAGCATTCCTCTTCTTTTCAAAAGAATTTCCAGATACGATTCGTCAAAATATAACAGGTGGTATGGCGGGATTTGCATCGCGTCTGCGATGTGGAACAGCATATAGAGCGAGATGGGTTTATACACGTTTGGCACTTCAATTTAACCAATAAAATTGGTGGCAACATGCATTTTGTCTGCCAGCTTGCGGTAATACCGTTTTCAATCCGAGGAGGAAACAGGGCGCCGATGCAAACAGGGCATTTGCCTGTCTTAGGACAGGCAAATGCCCTGTTTTTGCATGCATTTCTGCCAATTGCGTTGTGGATGGATGGAAAGCAAAAGAGGCAGTACTGCAAAAAGGAGTCATCCCGCATGGATACGCGAGGGAAGAAAATATGCAGTATTAGTGCGTCTGAAGAGCGTGCGCTTCTTCGGAGACGGACGTTGCTGCTCCGTCGCCGAAAAATTGTTGATGCCAGACCAAAAACATATAGATGGTCCAAATTTTTCGGCTGTGGTCTGCCTTGCCGGTCCGGTGCTCTTCCAGATAGCCGATAATTTCCCCTGTTTTGAAAAATTCCCGGGCGGCGGGGCTTTCAAAAGCAGCTTTGACCCGTCGGTAATAGGCGTCTTCCTTCAGCCAGATCCGGATCGGTACCGGGAAGCCCAGTTTCTTCTTTTCCGCCACTAGATCGGGCAGATACCGATGGGCAGCCTGCCGCATGGCAAACTTGGTGTTTTCTTTGGTGACTTTGTATTCGGTGGGAATGGTTCTGGCTACGTCGAATACGACTCGATCCAAAAATGGTACTCGCACCTCCAGGGAATGCGCCATGCTCATTTTATCCGCTTTCAATAAAATATCGCCGATGAGCCAGAAATGCATGTCAATATACTGCATTTTGGTCACGTCGTCGTATGCGGCTGCCTTTTGATAAAATGGTCTGGTCAGTTCCGTATGGGGATATTTCCCAGTGGGATGTTTGAGAATCGCTTCCCGCTCTTCTTCTGTAAACATAAAGGCGTTACCAATAAAGCGTTCCTGCAAATCCTTGCTGCCGCGGATCAAGTAGTTTCGCCCTTTGATTTTCGGTAGTTTTTTGGCAACCTGACCCATGACTTTGCGCACGGGACGAGGAAGTCTGGTCAAAGGAAGCAGGTCGTGAGGTTCCCGGTAAATGTTGTACCCGCCGAAAAACTCATCCGCACCTTCCCCGGACAGAGCGACTTTGACGTGTTTTGCAGCCGTTTGGCTGACGAAATACAGGGCGATGGCAGAAGGATCTGCCAGCGGTTCGTCCATGTGGTACTGCACCCGTCCGATGATATCCCAGTATTCTTCTTTGGAAATGAGCTTGCTGTAATTGTCGATCTGGATTTTTTCAGACAATGCTTTTGCGTAGTCGATCTCGTTGTATTTCTCGTAGTCAAAGCCGACGGTGAAGGTTTTATCGCCGTGGAAACAAGCCGCCACATAAGAACTGTCCACGCCGCTGGAAAGGAAGGAACCGACTTCTACATCACTGCTGGTTTTATGTTTTTGAATGGAATCCTGCATGGCATTATCAATCTCTTGGACAAATTGTTCCAGGGATTTGCTGTGGTTGGGTTCAAAGACCGGCTCCCAATAGCGTCGAATGTCCAGGATGCCGTTGCGGAAGGTAAAGCAGTGGGCGGGCGGCAGCTTATAGACACCTTTGAAAAACGTTTCTGGCAGCACACTGTACTGAAATGTCAGATAATTTTCCAGTGCTTCCGGATTGACTTCGCGATGGAAGCCGGGATATTCCAAAATACTTTTGATTTCGGAGCCATATACCAGCTGCCCGTTTTGTATGGAATAATAAAACGGTTTGATACCAAAGAAATCTCTGGCGCCGAATAAGGTCTGCGTTTTGCTGTCCCAAATGACGAAGGCAAACATGCCCCGCAGCTTCGGAAGCAGCGCCTCTCCATACTCTTCATAGCCGTGCAGCAAGACTTCGGTATCGGCATTGCTGCTCATGACATGCCCTTTTGCCAGGAGTTCTTCCCGTAATTCTTTATGATTATAGATTTCGCCGTTAAACGTAATGACCATATCTTTGGTTTCGTTGTAGATGGGCTGTGTACCGCCTTTCAGGTCGATGATGCTCAGACGGCGGAAGCCCATGGAAATGCCGTCATCAATGTGTTTTCCGCCGCTGTCGGGACCGCGGTGGATGATTTTGCTCATCATCGTCTCCAGTATTTCTTCGGAAGTCATTAGACGTCCTGTAAAACCGCAAATACCGCACATATTTGTTGTTCCTCCTTCTATATTACAAGGGAGCTTGTCCCATATCATTCCAATTTACTTTAGCATAAAACAGAGAAAAAGCAAAGGCATTTCCGAAAGAAATGCCATATCTTGTCGAGAAATCGGTTTTTTGCGGCAACAGCGCCTTACCACAAATGTCTCTGTTTTTCTTTGTCTATCGTTCTGGATATCTGCCGAATAATGTGGCAAGATAATATAATCCTTCGGTATATCCTGCATGCCATTGTCCCCAATGAAAGCGGAACGCCCAGTTGCCTTCGGAAATGCCGGGGCGGTTCATGCGGTAATGGCTGTCCAAATTCAGGACGTCCTGCAGCGGAACGATGGCGAACACAGCGGGAGAGGCAAATGCCAGACGGATGAAATCCCATGCCGCATCCTGTCCGTCTACGTTCAGATAGCGGCGGTAATGGTCTTTTTCCGCCTCTGTTGCCGATGCATACCAACCAAGGGTCGTATCATTGTCATGGGTACCGGAATACATGATACTGTTTTTGTCACACATATGCGGCAGGTAAGCGTTATTTTTATCATTCCCAAACGCAAACTGCAAAATACGCATACCCGGGAATCCTGCCTCTTCCCGCAGAGCGCGCACCTCATCGGTGATAATGCCAAGGTCTTCTGCAATCAGCGGCAAATCGCCCAAAAGCCGACGCAGGGTATGGAAGAAATCGATGCCGGGACCCTTTTTCCATTCGCCCTGGATGGCATTTGGTGCACCAAAGGGAACTTCCCAATGGCTTTCAAAGGCACGAAAATGGTCGATGCGCAGGTAGTCCACATCCTCCAGCGCTTTGCGGATGCGGTTTGTCCACCAGAGATAATCTGTTTTTTTGTGCGCCTTCCACTGATATAAGGGATTCCCCCAAAGCTGACCGTCGGCGCAGAAATAATCTGGCGGAACACCGGATACGACAGTGGGGAACCCTTTGCTGTCCAGTTGGAACAAGGGTTGCTGTGCCCATACATCCGCGCTGTCATAGGCGGTGAAGATGGGGGTGTCTCCAATGATGGATATCCCTTTTGCGTTGGCATACGCTTTCAGTGCCTGCCATTGGACAGAAAACAGGTATTGATAAAATTTTTCTTCTGTGATGGCATCTGCCAGCAGACGCGACCATTTTTTCAGGGTATTGCCATTGCGTTTGCGCAGGGCGTTTGGCCATGAATTCCAGCAGGCGGAAGCAAAATATGCTTGTTTTTCTTCGTCAGAGAGCAGGTTGTCGGTGTTTTGGGAAAAGGTGATCCAATCATTTTCTCCTTTACCCAAAGCGCGTTCGTGTGCAAAATATGCTTTTAGCGATGTAAACAATGCATAATCTTCCAACCAAAACGCCTGTTTGGCACAGAAAGCGGCAAAGGATGTTTGTATGTTGTCTGGTGCTTCTGTCTGGAAGCGGGCATATGCTTTTTTGAACAGGGGTAATTTATAAGAACGGACGGCGTCATAATCTACGATATCGCTGGAAAATGCCGGTACATCACCCAAGTCTTCTTCTGTCAGCAGTCCGGCGGTTATTAAGTCATCCGGACTAATGAGCAGAACATTGCCGGCAAATGCGGAAGTGCTTTGATAAGGGGAATTGCCATAGCCAATGGGACAAAGCGGAAGGATTTGCCAGAGGGTTTGTCCTGCCTGTGCCAGTGTATCCACAAAGCGTCGGGCGTCTGCTCCAAAATCTCCGATGCCGTAAGGCGAAGGCAGAGAAGAGGGATGCAGCAGGATGCCGCTTTTTCGTTCGGTAAAGTTCATCAAGAATCGTCTCCTTTTTTGATGTGAAACGGTATATGCCGTTAGAATATGCAAAATTTCAAAAAATATTGTAGCAGTTTTCCCAAAAGCCTGCTATCCGCAGAACTGACAAAAATTAGGAAAAGTTCCAGCAAAATGCGAGGATTTTTTCGAATATGCGGCAGAAAATAATTCTGCGGAATGCAAAAAAGGAGGTAACGGATATGAAAAAGATACAAACAGCATGCGCCATATGTGCGCTTGCACTGGCAATGACTGGCTGCGGCTCTAATACCGCAAACAATTTGGGCGGTGCTGCGGATGACGGCAACGATGTTTACGGCAGCAACATGTATTGGGATGGTTATGGTATCAACAATGGATATGATTTGTACAGAAGCAGTTACGGCACACCCATGGAACAGACAGAACCTTTGGGCGAAGGGCTGAAAGAGGACGTACAGTCGTTGGGGAATGATGTGAAAAATGCAGTAGAGCATAATCCGGTTTCGGATGCGGTACGTGATGCAGTTGACGGAAGTTCCGCAAAAATGATGAACTAAAGCAGAACAAAAGGTGGTGGCAGTCATGCGGGAAAAGTATAAAATTTGGTTGGTAGGTGTGCTGACAGGCTTTGCCAACGGTCTGTTTGGCAGCGGTGGCGGAACCATTGCCGTACCTGCCATGGAGCGTGTACTTTCTGTGGAGGAACATCGTGCCCATGCTACTGCCATTGCCGTCATTTTGCCTTTAAGCCTGCTTTCGCTGGCAATTTATCTCTGGAAGACAGATGCGGCGTGGCAGATTGCCCTGTGGGCTTCCTTAGGCGGCGTAGCAGGCGGTTATGTCGGCGCAAAGCTGCTGAAGAAAATTAGTGGGATATGGCTGCACCGTATATTCGGCATTTGTATGCTGGCGGCTGCTGTCAGAATGATATTATGATCGGCGTATTGCTGGTGGGATTGTTGGCGGGCGTGATCAGTGGGATGGGAATCGGCGGCGGAACGCTGCTTATTCCTGCGCTGCTGTACTTCACGGACCTTTCTCAACAGCAGGCACAGGGAGTCAATTTGCTGTATTTTCTGCCTACCGCAGTCATTGCGCTGATCACACATGTAAAAAACGGCAATGTGGCGGTACGAACGGCAAAACCGCTGATCTGGACAGGGCTTGCGGGCGCTGTCGGCGGCGCCCTTTTGGCAGTTTGGATGGAAGCGGAACTGTTGCGCCGCTTATTCGGCGGATTTCTGTTTTTGATGGGAATCTTAGAAGTATGTAAAAAGAAAAAGCCGACAGACGGAAAGGAGCGGTGACATGGAATATCAGGCTTTTGAACAGCTCAAACAGCGTTTTGCGCGTGCAAACCGAGATGAGAAGGTTTCACTTTATGTAAATACGCCGGATTTGACGCTGGATCAATATAAAGAATTGCTGCAGATGTTTCCAAAACAAGATTGGAACTTATTAGATCAGGCGTTATGGTAAGCAACCAGCAAGATAGGGATAAGGGGACTTGTCTCGGGAGGAGGACAAAAACGACAACCTTTCTGCAAAGACTTTTTTAGAGTCTTGGATAAGTCAGACAAAAGGCAAAGCAGCGGATATTATGGATCAGGATGTTCCAAAATTCGCTGTTTTTTGTTGGATGCAGGTTTGAACATAATGGAAAGGATACATAATCTTTTTTTCTCTGATAGATAAAAATAAAGATACGCACTTTGTTTTTCCAATTCTTTGTATTCCAAAGGGCATTGTCCATCGTTTGCAGCGGTAAGCAAATCATGCCGTCTTTGTCCGTTTTTTCTGTTTTTTTGGCGGTTGCACACGGGGAATTCCGTCGGTTGTCTCTTTGCTTTTGACGGGATATCTGCTATAATAAATCCAAATGGGCAAAGAAAAGGACGGTGACAGGAAATGCGTTTGTTAGACTCGTTGTTTGTAGGAGCAGACGTGAAAGAATTGGAAACGGTACTTTATAGCCTGCGCAGAAGAATACCGGTGGCACGGTTGTACTGTATTGTATTGTTCGAGGACAAAAAACGCATGGAAATTATGGTTTCCCGTCAATTATTTACGCCGAAATACGCTGACCGTCCATATGTGATTGCAGGGATTGCGATGGGGCGGCAGGAGGCGGTGGAAGTGTTCTGCTTTTTGCTGGAAGAAGCCGTGCGAGAAGGTAGGGACTTGACGAAGCCGGAAGAATGGATTCGGTAGAACAAAAGAAGGTGCAGAGAATGCAAAAGAAAGTTTGGTATATTTTGGGGATCGTAGCGGCATGCTTGTGGATGCCGGCGTTGCTGTTAAGCTGTGTACAATGGCGGGTATATGATGATTTGGATTATTTTGCAAAAGAATATGCAAAATATGATGTGCTGACAGATGTTGGTATGGAAATGGAGGAACTGTTGTATGTGACGGAAGAAATGATGGCATACTTAAAAGATGAGCGAGATACGCTGCAGGTAACAGCGGTGATTGATGGAAGGGAACAGCCGTTTTTTAGCGAAAAGGAAATTCGTCATATGGTGGATGTGAAGAACTTGTTTTTGAGTGGTACACAAATCCGCAACGGATGTGCTCTGCTGGCGGCTGCCCTCTCTATCCTGCTGTTATGGCGCAAACAGGGCAGAATTTTGCTGCGTTCTTTGCAAATGGGGATTGGATTGTTCTTTGCAGCTTGTATGGTGTTTGTTGGTTTGATGTTGACAGACTTTACAAAATATTTTACACAGTTTCATCTGTTGTTTTTTGATAATGACGACTGGATTTTGGATGCGCGGGTGGATCGTTTGATCAATATTGTGCCAGAAGGATTTTTTATGGACACTGCGCTTTGGATTGGCGGTGCGTTTCTGGTGATTTGTGTCGGATTGCTGGCAGGCGCCGGCTTACTGCTTCGAAAGGGACGCAAGGGTGTAACAGAAAGCTTGGATGAGAAGAACGGGAGCGTCGAACTGCATTGATAGGCATAGGATTGGCAATCATAAAGTGCATAGGCTTATTGCTGTTGTTTCTGTTGGCGTTGCTGCTGCTGGTGACGGTATTGGTATTTTGTGCGCCGCTGCGCTATGAAATTGGCGGAGAAAAGACGGATCGAATGCGGGCAGATGTAGCACTGCAATGGCTGTTTGGGCTGATACGTGTAAGAGGAAGCTGGCAGGAAGGACAAACAGAACCGCAGATCGAACTGCGTTTCTTTGGCAGGAAGAAAACAGGTGAATCATCTCAGGAACATAGGAAACGAAGAAAACGGAAAGAATCCGATATGCTTTCTGCCAGAGAACGGTCATCGCAGTCTCAAGCAGCAAAGCCGGAGACAGAAGAGCAGGAGAAGAAAGCAGAGCATTTGCCGGAATCAGCGGAACAGGAGAAAACCGTACGCCAGCAGGCAATGCGTGTCAGAGCAGATGTGCAGCGTGAGAAGGTGGCTGACGATGCAACAGAAGAGCCGCAATCTCAAGCAGCAAAGCCGGAGACAGAAGAGCAGGAGAAGAAAGCAGAGCATTTGTCGGAATCAGCGGAACAGGAGAAAACCGTACGCCAGCAGGCAATGCGTGTCAGAGCGGATGTGCAGTGTGAGAAGGTGGCTGACGATACAACAGAAGAGCCGCAATCTCAAGCAGTAAAGCCGGAGACAGCAGACAAGGCGAAGGAAGCAGAGCATTTGTCGGAATCGGACAAGACAAGCAGAAAACAAAAGATACGTCGTGTCAAGCTGGAAGAGGTTACGGAACTGCCTCCGCAGGAAGAAGAACCGGCTGTCAATGAGAGGGAATTTTTCGGTGCAGATGACAACGGTGCAGACGAGGGCGGCTTTGATTGGAAGATGCTGCTGCGGTTGGAAGGAAAGCGGGAGCTGGTAAAGGCGATTTTCAAATGTATCCGACGGCTGGCAAAGGGAATTTTGCCCAAGCAATGTCTTTTGAAAGGAACATTTGGAACGGGGGATCCGGTTTGGACCGGCTATCTGCTTGCTATGGCAGGCATTTTGCGTGGGAAATGCGGAGAGCATATCCAGATCAAAGGCGATTTTTCAAAAGCTGTGGCAAAAGATATCGTACTTCGGATGAAGGGAAGGATACTGCCGGGATATTTGGTATACACGGTGTTGGCATTCGGGTTATCCAAACCGGTGCGCCGGATTCTGAAATTACTGTGGAAAGGAAGAAAACAACATGGGTAAAGAATTTGATGCTTCATTAGACGTATTGTTTGCGAAGGTGGATGATTTGGTATCCACAAAAACCGTAGTGGGAGAAGCCATTGTTATTGGCGACCTGACGTTGCTGCCGTTGATTGAGGTGGGCGTTGGCGTTGGATTGGGCGGTAAGGAAAGCGGCGGATCTGCCGGCGGAATGGGTGCAAGAATTACACCCTCAGCAGTGCTTGCCATTCAGGGCGGCAGTGTGCAGCTGATCAATATCAAGAATCAGGACGCGGTCAGCAAGTTGATTGATATGGCGCCAGGGGTGGTCAATAAACTCAATTTCGGCGCAGTATTTGGCGGAGGCAAAAAGGAAAAACAGGAACCGGAAGAAACGGTAACTTTTGAAGAAGAACTAGTGGTTGAGGAATAAGAATGGGGGTACACCCATGACAACGCTCATTGCATATTATGATAAAGACGTGCTGAAAAATATCGTAAGTCCGCTGACGCTCCACCCGGATAAAGTGGTGTTTCTCTATGACAGCGGCATACAAGATATGACGGTGTTTCGGTCGTTGGAGACCTGCTTTCGACGGCATATTCCATATGTAACACTGGAGAAATATCCGGTAGATGTGTCATCTATGGAGAAGATTTACCGAAAGACGGTACAGATTATTCGGGAGAATGAAAACTGTGCGCTGGAGTTGACCGGCGGGAGTGAATTGATGGTGATTGCCGGTTTTCGGGCAGGGATGGAAACGGGAGCAAAGCTGCTGCACACAGATTTGGTGCATAGCTGCATTACCGATTTATGGACGGATGAAACGGTAGCGAAAACAGCGACGTTGTCGTTGGAAGATTTTGTGGATGCCAGAGGCGCCTGCTTCATTGGAGAATCCCATCGTCCGCCGGAAGAAAAGCGGTTTGAAGCCATCTGGAAAATGGCGCGTTACCTGTTTCGGCATCTGGACGCATGGAAACATACGTGCAACTATTTGCAGACAGTGGCGGCGCGCTATCTGCCCCATGAACTGTATATGGACAGCAAGGAACAGATTTATATGAAAAGCGGCAGACCGACGTATCCGGATCTGGAAATTTTGCGGGAATTTCAGCGATTGGGGTTTTTGAAAAATTTGGTAACAGATGGAAAACGGGTGCGTTTTACGTTCTGTACGCTGGAGGATCGGCAATATTGCACCGGGTATGGTGTTTGGCTGGAGCTGTATGTGTATATCGCGGCAAAACAATCCGGTGTGTTTGATGACGTGAAACTGGGAACGATGATTGATTGGAATGCCTATGACGGTGTCGTGGTGGCAGGAAATGAAATTGATGTCATTTTAATGGAACAGTCGCTGCCGGTGTTTATTTCCTGTAAGCTACGCAGTGCAGATACGGCAGCGCTCAATGAACTCCTGATTGCAAAAAAACGTGTGGGAGGCTGGTTCTCCAAAGGTGTTATGGTAACGTTCAGCCGGGAAAAAACAGAGAGCAGCGGTACATATAAACGGGCGCAGGAGTTGGGATTGGAGTTGTTGGATGCTTCGGATATTCTGGCAGAGGATTTTGCCGAACGGCTGGTTCGGGCAATCCGGGAACATGACTTGGTGAGTCTGAAATGGAAAAAAGTATGAAAGAAAAAGGAGAGGCGCCTGATGGCAAAGAAGAACAACCGCAATACCAAAAGTAAAATCATTGCGGCGGCGTGGAAATTGTTTTATGAGCAGGGCTATGATGATACCACAGTGGAGGATATTGTGGCAGAGTCTGGGACGTCCAAAGGCTCTTTTTATCACTATTTCCGTGGGAAGGATGCGTTGCTTGGCGCGCTGTCCGAATTGTTTGATGAAAAATATACGTCGTTGATGGATACCATACAGGAGGAGATGCACAGCTTTGATAAACTGATGTATTTGAATCAGGAGATGTTCCGCATGATTGACGACAGCATTTCGCTGCCGCTGTTGGCACGGTTGTATTCTTCCCAGCTGGTGACGAGCGGACAGCGGCATTTGATGGATCATAACCGGGTGTATTTTCAGGTGCTGCGTCAGATTGTATCGGAAGGACAGCGCAAAGGGGAATTGAAAGACGATATCTCTGTCGGCGAGTTGGTCAAAACATATGCCATGTGTGAACGGGCGTTGATCTACGATTGGTGTTTGTGTAATGGGGAGTATTCCCTGAGTCGGTACGCCAAGGAAATGATGCCGCGGTTTCTGGGCGGTTTTTGTAAAGTGCAGAACAACAAAGGTGAAGTGGAAAGAAAACAGTGCGAATAATCAGAGGAAAGAAAAAGAGGACTTCATTGGGGAGATGCTGCAGAAATAAGATCTCAAGACAGAAATTGAGCCATCGGTTTTATGTTACCGATGGTTTTTTTGTGCTGATTTTGGAGAGGAAAAGCGGACGGCAAATCATTGTTCTGCTGTCCGCTTTAGAAGATATCGTTATGATTTTTGACGATACAGTTGCTTTACGGATTCAAATTCGTCGATTACTTCCTGGGGGGGAGCGGAAGTTGCTAGGCTGACCACTACGTTGACAACGCATGCAATCACGAATGCAGGCAGCAGTTCGTAAATGGCGAATGCACCGCCGATTGGGGCAATCAAATACTTCCAGATGAATACCATAGCGCCGCCAGTAATCATGCCTGCCAGTGCACCGTATTTATTGGAGCGTTTCCAGAACAGCGCAAATACGACAACGGGTCCGAAAGAAGCGCCGAATCCTGCCCATGCAAAGGAAACGATGGCGAATACGGAGCTGTCTGGGTCTCTGGCAATATAAATAGCAATGATGGAAATGATAATTACGGAAATTCTGGCAATGGTCATTGCAGTTTTTTCCGAAATCTTCAAATGAAGAAATTCCAGCAACAAGTTCTGAGATACGCTGGATGAGGATGCCAATAACTGGGAGTCTGCGGTAGACATGGTGGCTGCCAGAATACCGGCTACGATAATTCCTGCAATAAATGCCATCAGGATACCTTCCTGACTGAGCAGGTCTGCAATGCGCACAATAATAGTTTCGGATGTGCTGCCTTCCAGGAATGGAACGGCGCCTGCCTGTGTCATTGCATAGCCGACAATCCCGATGCTGACCGCAATTGCCATAGAAATGACAACCCATGTGGTAGCTACTCGACGGGACAGCTTCAGTTTTTCATGATCTTCAATGGCCATAAAGCGCAGCAGGATATGCGGCATACCACAATAGCCAAGCCCCCAAGCTAGGACGGATACAATGGTTAATAAACTGTATGGTTCTGCTGTGCCGGTAACAACATCATATGTTTCTGTCATGTTCAGATAGCCGGGCATGTCCTGTACATTTGCGACAATGGTATCAAAGCCGCCGGCAACATGGACGCCAAAGATTAAAATGACAATCAGCGCGATGGTCATAAACGCGCTTTGCACCATGTCTGTCGCGCTGGCGGCAAAAAAACCGCCGGTTGCGGTATAGCCGACAATGACAATGGCGCTGACAATCATAGCAGCCATATAATTGATGCCAAACAGGCTGTGGAACAGTTTGCCGCAGGCTGCGAAGCCGGATGCTGTGTAGGGAATAAAGAATACAATGATAATAATTGCAGCGATACACATCAAAATATTCTTATCATCCCGGTATCTTCTGGAGAAGAAGTCAGGGATGGTGATGGAGTTGACCGCATGGGAGTAGATGCGAATCCGTTTGGCAATGATCAGCCAGTTGAAGTATGTACCAATGGCAAGACCAATGGCAGTCCAAGCTGCATCGGCAACGCCTGTCAGATAGGCCACCCCAGGCAGACCCATCAGCAGCCAGCTGCTCATGTCGGAGGCCTCCGCACTCATGGCGGTAACGAGCGGTCCTAATTTTCTGCCGCCCAAATAAAAATCGTCTACGTTTTTGTTCATGTTGGTGCAATAGATGCCGATTGCCAGCATAGCGATTAAGTAAATGGCAATGGCTAACAACATACACACTTTTGCTGATAGCATCATTTTCTCAAATCCTTTCTGTTTGATTGCGTGGTAAAAGCATTTTTTCGGATAAGAACCCTCCCAATTTCTCTCATCTGAAAAAATGCTTGCCTCGCGCCATTATACCACACTTTTCGTCAGACGAAAATACAGAATGTAGTATAGAATCTATTCTACAAAGGCTTTATATTTTGATGCTGCAAAGTCTTTGCCATGGCTGTAGAAAGAAAACAGACGATTTTGCAGAGACTAATTATATGGAGGATAAAAAGGACAAATGCAAGTTATCCAGTCTCCCATAAAACACAGTAGATTCCGTTGAACAGTGGCAGGCATAGAGAATAAAGAGGAAAAAATCTCCGTGAAATCAGAATGGATTTGCAGAAGTGGAAAAAAGATCGGTACAGAAAAGCAGACGTTACTTTTTCATCAGAAAATAAAGCAGAGTTTTTGTATATTCGGAACCTGTGTGAGAAAAGCATAGCAGAATGGAAAAAAGATAGAATTGGATATAAAAACGGATATCCCCCAACGGGACATCCGTTTTTTGTATACACATTCTTTTGCAAGGGAGGATTATACGTTAAACCGGAACAAAATGACATCACCGTCTTTGACGATATAGTCCTTTCCTTCGGAGCGCACCAACCCTTGTTCTTTTGCTGCGTGATAAGAGCCCAAACGAATCAGATCGTCATAAGAAACTACTTCTGCCCGAATGAAGCCGCGCTCGAAATCACTGTGGATTTTACCGGCAGCCTGTGGCGCTTTGGTGCCATTGGGAATGGTCCAAGCACGGGATTCCTGGGGACCCGCGGTCAAATAGCTGATCAACCCCAACAATTTATAGCTGGCGGCAATCAGTCGATCCAAGCCGCTGCTTTCCACACCCAAATCTGCCAGAAATTCTTTTTTGTCGGCTTCCTCCAAGTCTGCGATTTCCTCTTCAATTTTTGCGCATAATACAAATACCTCACTGCCCTCTTTGGCAGCGTATTCTCGTACGCGGGAAACATATTGGTTGGACGTGCCATCATCAGCAAGATCTTCTTCAGAGACATTGGCGGCATATAACACTGGCTTGGAGGTCAGCAGTGTCAGGCTGTTTGCAAAAGCCTGATCTTCCGGTGTATCGAATGCGACTGCTCTTGCTGAAGTTCCCTGTTCTAAGGCGGTTTTCAGTTTTTGCAGCACATCCATTTCTTTTTGCAAAGATTTATCTGCCTTTGCCATTTTTCCGGTTTTGGCGATTCTTCGTTCCAAAACTTCCAGATCGGAAAATACCAGTTCCAGATGAATGGTTTCAATATCACGGATGGGATCAATGGAACCATCTACGTGTACGACGTTCCCATCTTCAAAACAGCGTACGACATGCACGATGGCATCTACTTCTCGAATATGGGATAGAAATTGGTTGCCCAACCCCTCTCCTTTGCTGGCGCCACGTACCAGACCGGCAATATCTACAAATTCGATTACAGCAGGTGTGGTTTTTTCAGATTGATACAGTTCTGTCAGTTTGGTCAGACGTTCGTCTGGTACTGTGACAATGCCCACATTTGGTTCAATGGTGCAGAAAGGGTAGTTTGCCGCTTCTGCTTTTCCCAGTGTCATGGAATTAAATAAGGTGCTTTTGCCTACATTTGGCAGACCGACGATGCCGAGTTTCATAGTAAATCTCCTTTATTTTTCAATCTTTTTGCGGGATGCCTGTGAGGATGGTCTTTTTTGGCGCTTCATGCAGTATATACGCCCGCAAGCAGATGTGCGGTGGCTTCAAGAAAGACGTCATGAGAGAAATTGGTCTTTCGTCGCAATGAAAGATTCATTGACAGCAGAATTTTTGCAGCTTTTGCACAAGTCAGACCAGATTGCCAATCGCGAGGATTGCCGGTTGGTTTCCGCAAACAGCAGAAAGCAACTGTTTCATGAAATAATTTGAAACAGCATCCCATAGCTTTAGACATACAACCATTCCGCTTTCTTATAAAAAAAAGCGGATGTAATATGCATCAGTATACCACATAGACTCGCTTTTCTCAATAGTGAAACGATTTTCGCGGCATCCATTTGTGAAATAGTTGTTTTGGATGTTGGTAGTATATTTCAAATTTCATACGAGGACTTTGGTGGCACACCATGGAGATTGGGTTCGGAGGGAAGGAAGAGAGAGTACCTTTTTTCTCTTTGATCACGCGTTTGGGTATTGCAAGCAATGGATCAAAGAGAAGGCATATCTCATTCGATCCGAATGAAACGGGATAAAAAATATGATTTGGCATCAAGGAGACCTATTTCGATGAAAGTACAGAGGATGTAAAGGCGTTTGACAAAAAAAACTGATTTTGTTATTGTTAAGATGCAACCATTCAGAAAGGACACTGCGAAAATAAGAGGGAAAAACATGGAAAAGAAGATAGATCCAGAAATTTATGTTTATAAAGACCTGAGGGAAAAAATTTTAGTAGGAGAATTGAAAAATGGAGATCGTTTGGTAGAAACAACGCTGGCAAAACAATACGATGTCAGTCGTCTACACATTAAAAGTGCGTTGCGCTTCTTGGAACAGGAGCATTTGGCAGAACATATTCCGATGTGTGGATTTCAAGTGGTGGAATTTACAGAAGAGGCAATGGAAGAAATAGAGGAACTGCGTCTGGCTTTGGACTGTGTTACATTCGCTCATTTTGCGAAGATAGCAACAAAGGAAGATATCGCATGTTTATGGAAAATGGCGCAAAGAATATCTGTTTTTTTTCAAAACAACATGGTGGAAGATGCGATGGAGGAACTTGATCTTTTTTATAGTTTTGTCTATGATAAAAGCGGATACATTCATATCACTGCGATTTTAGATAAGTATTCTGATTATTTTAAGATTATCCGCAGGAAATGTACCTCAGATATGGAGGTAAATATACAGGCGGCAACATTGCTTTCTCAAATTGTAGCGGCAGTTGAGCAAAAAGACATAGATACGCTGTCAATCAAATTAGGGCAGCGATAATCTTCGAAAAGTTTATGGAAGAAGAAAGAAAAAGGCAGCAAAAACCGAAAGGATTCTGATTTTTGACAGAATTTCTTTCGGTTTTGTTGTTTTTTTGCTGCTTGGAAGCAGCGATATGGTTTCTTTCGGGGATAATGACCTTGGGAGTAGGAGAATTGCACTAGGTTTGCTATAAATGATTAGCAATATTTAATATTGATATCAATTATATAAAATGATATCATTTATACAAGATAAGTAGATGTATTTCAGGAGAACAAAGGAGGAGATATTGTATGAAAGTGTTAATTTCTGTAGATGCAGAAGGGATTACCGGCATTCACAAATTGATGCAGGTACTGCCAGAAGGAAAGGATTATGGGCTTTTGCGAAAAATGATGGTACACGATGTGAACGCAGCCATTCAAGGAGCGGTGCAGGCTGGTGCGACAGAATTTATTGTAAACGATTGCCATAGCCATGGAGATAATATGGTTATTACGGATTTGGACCCAAGGGCGATCTTATATTCTGGGTTTCATAAACCTTATTGGATGGCAGGCGGAGTAGAGAAAGATGTAGATGCGCTGATGCTGATTGGATATCATTCCAGAAAAGGGGCGCGGGGAACGATTAGTCATACGATTTATTACAATGCCGTGTGGGAAGCAACCGTTAATGGCGTTCCGTTTGGAGAAGCAGATTTTGTTGCCTATGCCGCCGGATATTTTGGAATACCGACCATATTGTTGACGGGAGACGACTGCGTAACGGCTTATGCCAAGGAACAGATGCCGGGAATACATACGGTCACGGTAAAAGAAGCAGTGAAAAACGGTGCAGCGTTGTTGTATCATCCGGATAAAACAGGACCGGCGATTGCGGAAGAAGCGAGATTAGCAGTTGCAGATTATCAAAAGATATCGCCGTTAAAACTGGACGGACCTTTGAAATTGGAACTTACCTTTTCCTGTGCAACGCAGGCAGAGCTTGCAGCCAGAATTTCCGGTTTTTATATTTCTGAGGATCGAGAGAATAAAGTCGTGTATACTTCAGAGGATTATATGGAATTATATGAAGCTTTTGTGGATGCAATCAACATGGCTGGCATATTCCATGATCAAGATTAAGGTGCAAAACGAAAGACCAAGAGAATTGTTTGAAATCAACTGTTAGAAAGAGAGGCGATAGGTGTATGTGGTCAGATCCTCTGATTAGTATTACGTTATATCTTGGGTTATATGCGGTAGGCACGGTGATTGCGGATAAGACCAAAGGTTTAATTTGTGAAGCCCTGTTCTTGTGTCTAGTATATGCAATTGGGTTTGCGACGGGCATTATTCCCAGAGACAGTTTGGTCAGTACAGGAATTCCAGGTGTGTTAAGTGCTTTTGGGGTAATGATGATTATCGTGAATTTAGGTACCATGATTGAATTGCGGCGTTTTTTGCGAGAGTGGAGAACGGTTGCGATCTGTTGCGGGGGGTTATTGATTATGACTCTGCTATGCGGAGTGATTGGAACCATCGTATATGATAAGTATTATGCATTTAGTGCGATTCCGCCGTTGGCGGGAGGCGTCATTGCGCAGCAGTTAGTCAGCGAAGCAGCAAGCAACGCTGGTATGCCACAATATGGCGCTTTTGCAGCCCTGGTTTGTTCTTTTCAAACATTTATTGGAATTCCGTTATCGGCATATTTGCTGCGAAAACATTGTGATCCGATTGTTGAAAAAAAGGCGTTTGAAATGGAATATGAAGCAAAGGAGAAGCGGTTCCCCAATCTCCGTATCTTTCGACCATTGCCAAAATCTTGGAGTGATGGCAGCGTCATGGTGACGAAATTATTGCTGGTAACATTATTGGGTTCTTTTGTTGCATCCGCAACAGGCATTCCTTCTGCAGTGGTGATTTTGGTTTTGGCAATTCTGTTCGCAGAACTTGGTTTCTTGGAGCGCGAGACGTTGACCAAAGCGGGATATATGAATTTCTTGTTCATGGGCTTGATTATGTTGTTGCCTTTGGACTTTAGCAGTTTGACCATAGAGTCTTTGGGCAATATGGTTCTTCCAATGGTATTTATGATTGTGTTAGGGGCAATCGGTCTGATCATTGGCGGTGCAATCGTTGGATTCTTTTTGAAAATAGACTGGAAGCTGTCAGCGGCGCTTGCACTGTCTGCCTTCCTCGGATATCCGCTGACGGAGTCTATTGTTCGGACTGTGGTGCGCAGTTTTAAGCTGCCGCAGGAAGAGGAAGGAAAACTGCTGAGCATGGTTTTGCCGCAAATGATTATTGCCGGTTTTACAACGGTTACCGTGGTTTCCGTATTGATGGCTGGCGTCATTGCGCCGATGATTTTCAGCTGAGTTTGATGGGAAGAGTGGATGGAAGAGAAAGGAGAGATGTTATGATACAGAAATATCAGGAACAGATGATTCATTCTTTACAAAGACTCATTGGGTTCCCAAGCATCAAATATGATGGCTTGTCAGAAGAAGAATACACGGTGACACAAGGCGCGCCTTTTGGAAATCACATCAAAAATGCACTGGAAGATACACTTGCGTTATGTCGTGAACTAGGATTTCGGACCAAAAACTGCGACGGCTATGTAGGCTTTGCAGAATATGGAGAAGGAAAAGAAATGATGGCGATTTTAACGCATTTGGATGTGGTGCCAGAAGGGAATGACTGGACCTATCCTCCCTTTGGCGGAGAGGTTCATGAAGGGAAACTGTTTGGAAGAGGCGCCATCGATGATAAAGGTCCTGCGATTGCGGCAATCTATGCGTTGAAAAGTGTAGTCGACAGTGGAGCTGTGTTCCACAAAAGAGTTCGTTTGATTTTTGGTGTGGATGAAGAAAAAACATGGAAAGATATGGAATATTATGTAAAGCATGAGGAGCAGCCGACGTTTGGATTTACACCAGATGCCAGATTTCCTGTCGTGTATTGCGAAAAAGAATTGCTGCATTGCGATTTCGTGAAATTTTTTCCGAAGTTTGGAAGACCATGGACATTAACAGGAGGCGTGGCGAACAATGCGGTACCGGACTTTTGTCAATTGGAATGGACAGATGAGCATGGTAATCTGCAAAGGCTTACCCAAAAAGGCGTATCTGCACATGGCAGCCGACCGGAAGAAGGAGTCAATGCAGTTTCATTGCTGATGAAACGGCTGAAGCAACAGATGGAAGCGGGACAAACGCTTTGTACGCCGGAATTAGCAGAATGCGTGTGTTTCTATGATGCCTGCATTGGAGATCGGTTGGACGGTGCACGTTTGGGGATTGATGTTCA
>DXEB01000060.1 GCA_019115165.1 Candidatus Anaerotignum merdipullorum
CCTCCTGATTTTCTTTTAGTAATGCGGTCGCCAAACCTTCATTCTAAAATTATAATTAGGAGGTTTTATATACTAAAGTATTTTATTTACCCCTAGTAGAACTAGGGGTTTTGTTAAGCTAAAGCATCCAGCAAAAAACGCATGGAGTCTTGCTCCATGCGTTTTCTCGTTTCCTCTTTACCACATACTGCCAAATTTTCAAGACATGCCTTTATAATCGCATCTTTGACATTGTGACAGCATGGCGCTGTCATCCTCCTTGCGCATGATACCGGACCACTTACAGATACTGTGCAGAATCGGTATGATACTCTTTCCTTTTTCACTCAGCCGATACTCTACCCGCATAGGGATCTCGTCATATGATTTTCTCTCGATCATACCATGATACATCAATTCTTTCAAAGTCAATGTCAGAACTGCATCCGTAATATTGATCATTTCTTTTCTTATCTCACTATATCTGAGTATCCCCCGATTTGCCAGCACACAGATCACTCTTGCGTTCCATTTCCCGCCAAATATTTTCAAGCCATACTCCAACGGACATCGAATTTCTTCTTCTATCTTTTTTTGATACATCCTACTCACACCTTTCTTTCCTCAGTATAACACACATTTGTCCCTTTGGCATCTTTCCAGCCTCCTGCCGTTTATGCTGATGGCAAAAACCGCCTATTACCGAGGAAAAAAACAGGCACAGACCAAATGCTGTGCCTATGACGTTTTTTGTTTATAAAACCTTTTTGTTGTCCGCACTCGGCGTCGTCACAATGACCTGATGGGGTGTAATGACCAGTGCACCTTTTGCAGTCGCCTTACCGCGAAATGCTTTTTCTGCCATCTCTTGAAATTGGGCGACAATCTCCCCTTCGGTAATATATTCTGCAATCCCCTTGATTTGATACCCCTCCATCGTTTTGGCATCGTATACGGAAATCGCAATCCTGCCGCCGTTTTGCTGTATATTTTTTAAGGTTGTTTCCAGCAAAACATCTCCCACCAGTAACGTTCCATCTTCCGTCACATCTTTGAATGCAACTGGAACGACATTGGGTTCTCCATCGGCACAGGTTGCTAAATCCCATATGTTCTTTTTCAGCAGTACTTTCACTTGTTCCTGTAGCATTTTGCTTTCCTCCTCGCTTCTTTTGATATCCAATCTCTTCGATATGTCCAGTATAGAAGAACGCATCATGGAAAACAAGACGTTATGAAATGAATGAGTAACTCATAAATTTCATAGTAAGTACCTGTGATTCTGCCACCTGTGAAGAACTTTCCCTCTGTCGTCCGCTCTCACCTGCCGCCACAAGCCGAAGGCTGCCCCCGAAAGCCACCATCGGTTCGGGGTTCCATTCATTGTTCTTCTGCCGTACACCACGGCGGCTGCAAACCTACGGTCCTCAGACAGTTTTCCAAAGGCCGCCATGCTGCCAAATGCGCTCTCCGCTTTTCCACACGGGCAGACTCTCCTTTTTCGCCAAAAACGATTGCTCCATGTTGTCGACGCGCTGTCCGCTTCCGCCGTCTCTCCTTCTGATTTCCTCCATCTCGCTCTGCCGTCTCCCAACTACTCGATTTCAAACACCGGGTTCCGCAGTGCTCTGCCGTCCGTTTTGTCTTTCAGCAACGATGCATCCATCAAAAAAAGCAAATCTCTCCTTTTGCCAGACGACTGGCAGAAAACCAAGTCGTGTATTGGCTCTATCCAGCAGTAACCAGAAACGAGATTTGCTTTTTGTCTGTTCTCTATAATTCTATGACTTCTGCATTGGCAACGGCTTCCTCCAGATACTTGTCCAGATCTGTCAGTTTCCGTTCAATTTTTTCGATCACATTTAGCCGCGGCTTAATCTGCGGATGCTTTGCCACAAAAATGGTGCAGCAATCTTCATAAGGACGAATGGAAATGTCATAGGTACCGATTTTCGTACCAATATTGATGATTTCCTGTTTATCCATCCCTGCCAGCGGACGCAGCACCGGCATATGACAGACAGCGTTGATCGCATAAATTCCCTGCATCGTCTGGCTGGCCACCTGCCCAACGCTTTCTCCGGTAATCAGACTCATCGCCCCGTCTTTCACGGCAATCTGTTCCGCTGCCCGCATCATCGCACGTTTGAGATGAATGGTCAGCTTATCATGCGGCACATTCTCCAGCAAATACAGCTGTAAGTCCGTAAATGGCACCACATACAGCTTAAATTCTCCGGTAAAGTCCGCAATGCGCTTTGCTAAGTCAATGACCTTCTGTTTTGCCCATTCACTGGTATAAGGCGGACTATGGAAATAAACGCCTTCTACTTCCACACCACGCTTTGCCATCATCCATGTCGCAACTGGACTGTCTATGCCGCCTGACAACAGGCTGACCCCTTTCCCAGAACTGCCATACGGCAAACCGCCATATGTCTTGATCACTTTCGAATACAGGTAAATCCGGTTGCGCACTTCGATGTTCAGCACCACATCGGGTGTCTTCACATTCACCGTCAAATTGGGCATATGATCCAGCAAATACTCGCCCACATCCGCCGCCAGTTCCATCGACGATACGGCAAAGCCTTTGTTGGAACGGCGCGCATTGACCTTGAAGGTCATCGGCTTTGCCCCATACATCTCCTGCATATGGCGTAGTGCCTCCTCTTTGATGGCATCCATCGACATTTCCTGCAGCCGCAGACCGGGGCATAACGCCACCAAACCGAAAATCGGCTCTACTCTGGGAATCACCAAATCATAATCCATTTCGCCGCCGCGATCCTCCACAATCAAGCGTCCTGGTTCTCTGACGACATAATAATTCCCAACAGGGTCCAGGTTTCTGCGAATCGCCTGAATCAGACGATTGACAAAGAGATACTGGTTATCGCCGCGCATGGCAATCTCCCCAAATTTTACAAGCAATACTTTATCTGCCATACTTCCTCCTTATCTCTGCCGGTTAATTCTGCGTAAAAACGGCACCGTCTCTTCCAGTGCCTTCAGGCATTCCTCTGCTTCCTCCACCGTATTGTAACGGCAGAAACTAAAGCGTACCGCGCCTTCGATTTCCGCAAACGGCAACCCCATGGCAGTTAATACGGGACTGCCAATTTTTTTCCTGCTGTCGCATGCAGAACCAGCGGATACAAAGATCCCCTTGCTCTCCAGACTGTGCAAAAGCACCTCGCTGCGCAGTCCACGAAACGTCACATTTAGTACATACGGACTGGCTTCTTCCAATCCATCGCCATTCACCTGCGTATCCGGCATGGCTAAAATCCCATCCATCAGTGTTTTTTTCACTGCTTTGACGTGGGCAATACTTTCTTTCATACTGCGAAATGCCGCCTCTGCCGCTACCCCCAACGCTGCAGCTCCTGCACCATTTTCCGTACCGGGACGCTGCCCTTTCTGCTGACCGCCGCCCAGCATCAGCGGACGTACTTTCAGCCCCTTGCGCATATACAGCATGCCAACGCCTTTGGGGCCGTGGATCTTATGTCCGCTCATCGTCAGCAGGTCAATCTGCATTTTCTCTACATCAATGGGATATTTGCCAAAGGCCTGCACCGCGTCTACATGAAACAGCGTATGGGGGTTCTTTTCCTTGATCCGCGCCCCAATGGCAGCCGCGTCCTGAATCACTCCGGTTTCATTATTTACCAGAATCACACTGACCAAAATCGTATCCGGGCGAATGGCATCCGTCAATTCCTCCAGGGAAATATGCCCTTTGGCATCCACCCCCAGCCATGTCACTTCGTATCCCTTCTCTTCCAGTGCTTTCATCGGATTTTTGACCGCAGGATGTTCAATGGCTGTCGTAATCAGGTGCTTACCACTTCTGGCATATCCTTCCGCGGTGCCATAGATCGCCCAGTTATCCCCTTCTGTTCCGCCGCTGGTGAAAAAAATCTCTTCTTCTTTGGCATGAATGCCATTTGCCAAAATCTCCGCCGCTTTGCGGATTTCCTTTTCTACCTCCAGCCCCATTACACTGACAGAAGCAGGGTTTCCGAAGTTCTCGCACAGCATATACGTCATTTTTTCCGCCACTTCTGGCAGCGCTCTTGTCGTAGCGGCATTATCGAAATAAATCATGTTTTTCCCTCCTTATCCCAATTCATACAGCAACAAGGCAATGGCGACCATTCCTGCCGTTTCCGTCCGCAGAATCCGCTTTCCCAAGGTCACTGGCAAAATACCGCTTTCCTCTGCCATCTGAATTTCCATTTCCGAAAAACCACCTTCTGGCCCAATGAATACGCCAATATGTCTGCCCGTACCCCTCTGCACAAACGTCCGTATGCCGCAATGCTCCTCTTTCTCATATGGAATCAGCGCGCCATCCATCTTTGCCGCTTCTGCAGCCGCCTGCGCAAACGTCAGCACTGACGGTCCAACACAGGGGATCTTTCCCCGTCCGCTCTGCTTTGCTGCCGCTTCCGCAATCTTCTGCCAGCGCTCCAGTTTTCTGCCTTCTTTTTTCTCCAATTTCACGATGGTACGTTCCGTCGCTACCGGAACAATCCGATCCACACCCAATTCCACACACTTTTGGATGATCCATTCCATTTTATCTGCCTTTGGCAGCCCTTGATATAATGTAATCTGCGTATACGGCTCCGTCTCACAGGCGGCTGCCGACAGAATTTCCGTCTCCACGCCCTGCTCCAACGACAGAATCCGGCACCGATAATCGGTTCCCGCTCCGTCACAAAGGGTCAGCTCCTCGCCTTCCTTCGCGCGCAGTACCGTTTTGATATGTTTTTCATCTTCCCCTGTCAGGGTAATCTTCTTTCCCACAATATCCTGTGGGTGCACAAAAAATTTCGGCATCTGTTATCCCTCATATCTTGCCGCAATCGCAACCCAGCTTGTTTTCTCTCTCAGATCCAGCACACCAAATCCAGCTGCTTGCAGTGCAGCCAACACATCTTCCCTGCGCTCTGTAATAATACCACTGCACAAGAATATGCCTCCGTCTTTGATATACGACGGCACTTGTTTTGTCAACGCAATCACTACGTCTGCCACAATGTTCGCCATCACCAAATCATATGTTTTTTGACTGTAAGCCGCCTGCAGCCGAGAATCCTCCAAAATATTTCCCGCCTGTACATGGTATCTGCCGCGGTCAATCCCATTGCGATCGCTGTTTTCATACGCGATGGAAATGGCATTGGGATCAATATCCACCGCATCCGCTTCTTTTGCACCCAGCAGCAATGTGGCAATGGAGAGAATACCGCTGCCACAGCCAATATCCAACACACGATCTCCTAACTGCATGTACTGCTCTGCCAGTTCCATACACAGCTGGGTGGTTTCATGAGTACCTGTACCGAAGATGTGTCCGGGATCAATCTGAAGCACCACTTTATCCGTCTGTTCCGGTATCGGCTCCCAGGACGGCTGAATCAGAAGTCGGTCCCCAACGGGAAACGGCTTAAAATATTTTTTCCAGTTATTCGCCCAGTCTTCTTCTGCCACATTCTTCACCGATAGCTCTAAGGAACCCAAGTCCCATTCTCCTTCCATCTGCTTTGCCTGCTGCAGAGCACTTCTGATCTGTGCCAACTGCTCCGCGCCGTATAAGTTATTGCGCAAAAAGAAAGTTATGCCGGTCACTTGCTCCTGTTTTTCCTCTACCAGTTCATCGGCAACATAGTCCCACTCTCGATTGGGATTTTCCAAAAATTCTACAAAATCCCGGTCATCATGGATCATCAGCCCGGTCAGACCACAAGCATACAAAATGCCCTCCACCGTTTCCAATCCGTCCCGTGACGTCGCCACGAATACTTCCATCCATTCCATGCCGTATTTCTCCTTCCCGATTGCTGTATACTCAAAAACCGGACTTTCCGCGTTTGGCAAACAAAACAACAGTGAGGAAAACCCCTCGCCGCGCAAAGAATTCTCCTCTCTCCTATGTCTCTTTTGATTGATTCCTGCGCTCATCCGCAGCCTTCCGATCAAAACGCGGAACCATCCTTATTTCCCCTGCTCTCAGCGGGCAGTTTCGCGTTCTGTTTCAAACAATTTGCAGACATCCCGATAGCTGTCCGGTGTGCCAATATCATAACATTCGCCGGAAAACACATAGGCATATACCGGCTTGCGGCGATACAGCCATGCTGGGAAATTCCCAGGAGCATCCGGATTATTTCCCGCCTGCAAATACTCCAGTATCATCGGTACTGTTTCTCGTTGATAAAGATAGGTCGCAAATACCGCCAAATTGGATTTGGGATGCGCTGGTTTCTCTTCAATATCCAGCACTCTTCCGTCCGTATCCAGCAGGGCAATCCCAAACTGGGACAATTCTTCCTTGTTTGACCATTCCTTGACACACACACAGTCATGATTCTTCTGCCGATAAAAATCCACATAATCCCGCAGGGAATACGTAAAGAAATTGTCACCTGCAATCACCAGCAACTCATCATCAATCTGCTTTTGATCAATGACAAATCCAATATCGCCCACTGCGCCTTTTTTATTGGCATCGCTGGTCGTACCATCGTCTATGACCACAATGGGAATCTGTCCCGGCGCGTTTTGCGCCCAGCTGCTAAACTGCTTTGCAAATCGGCTGTTGGTCACGACATAAATCTCATCAATTTCCGGAACGGTGTTCAATTCCTCCACAATATAGTTAATGATTGGTTTTTGATTGATTGGAAGCAATGCCTTTGGCGTATTGATGGTCAAAGGGTATAATCTGGTGGCGTAACCCGCCGCCAATATGATTGCTTTCATGAAATTCACTCCTTCTTTCCTCGTCAGAAGTGTTCTGCTTCACCAAACAAACAGCTGCAAACCGTCTGCATCTGTTTGGGCAGCGGTGCTGTCATCTGTCTGCCGTACAAATAGGCGAGAAATCCTTCTTTTTCTTTCCAGACAATCCTTTGCGCATGCAGACATTGGTTAGATATGGCAAATTCAACCCGAGCCGTGCGATTCGCTTCCGGATCTCCGTATTTTCTGTCTCCCAGAACAGGATGCCCAATCGCCTGCATATGTGCGCGAATCTGATGGGTCTTTCCCGTAATCAGCTGCAGCTCCAACAATGTATATGCTGCCGTATGTGCAAGGGGACGATAGGTGGTCAAAGCCTGTTGATAGCCTGTCCGCTGTATCTGGCTCACCCGTACCTGATTCTGCGACGCCTCCTTGGCAAGATACCAATCAATTTCTCCTGCCTGGTCCACCACGCCGTTAACCAATGTGATATAGTATTTTTCCACATGTCTGGCACGAATCGCCGCATTCACCGCTTGTACCGCACGCAGTGTTTTGCCTGCCACAACAATTCCGCTGGTATTTCTGTCCAATCGGTTGCAGACCGCCGGTGTGAACGTTTGCGCTGCCCCCGGCATATACTGCCCTTTTTCATAAAGATAATACAGGATCTGATCCATCAGCGTTTCCCGGTCTTCCGCTTTTTCCGGATGCGTCAGCAATCCCGCTGGTTTATTGACCACCAGCAGATCGTCATCCTCATAGACAATGCCGAAATGCCTCTGCGCTACATTGACTGCTTTCTCTTCCATCCAGCCTTCCATGGTTTCCTGCGCCAGATATAGTTGTATGGTGTCGCCAGCCTGCAGGATCTCACTGCCTTCCGCTTTCGCGCGGTTGCGTTTGATCCGCTTTTTGCGCAGCAATTTATAGATCACGCTTTTGGGTGCTTTGTTGAAATATTTCAGCAAATACTTATCCAACCTTTGATTTTCCTCGTTTTTGGTAATCCTGATTTCCTGCAACTCTTCCAAACTCCTTCGCGGAAATGCCGCCGTGGAAAAACGGCGGCGATGCTATTATTAACTGTGAATCCAAGCCAAATATGCACTGATAAAGTTATCAATGGCACCATCCATGACTGCACCTACATTCCCGGTTTCTTCTCCAGTTCTGTGGTCTTTTACCAGTGTATACGGCATAAAGACATAGGAACGAATCTGACTTCCCCATCCGATTTCTTTCACATCTCCACGGATTTCAGCCAGCTTTTGCATCTGTTCCTCAATCTTGAGCGCAAGTAGTTTGCTTTTGAGCATCTTAAATGCCCGCTCTTTATTGCTGAACTGACTTCTTTCATCCTGACACTGTACCACAATGCCCGTTGGGAAGTGGGTAATGCGGATGGCTGAAGAGGTTTTGTTGACATGCTGCCCACCGGCTCCGCTGGCACGATAGGTATCAATACGGATATCGTCCGGCTTCACTTCAATTTCATTGTCATTTTCAATTTCTGGCATGACATCACAGGACGCAAAAGACGTATGCCTTCGACCAGAACTGTCAAACGGGGATACCCGTACCAAACGATGGATCCCTTTTTCGCTTTTCAAATACCCGTATGCATTTTCTCCATTGACCTGAATCGTCACAGATTTCAGCCCAGCTTCTTCTCCATCCAGCATATCCAGCACTTCCACTTCAAATCCAGCTTTTGCCGCCCATTTGGTGTACATGCGAAACAGCATATTGGTCCAGTCGCAGGCTTCTGTACCGCCGGTGCCCGCATGGAGCGTTACGATAGCATTATTGCGGTCATATTCTCCATCCAGCATGGTTGCCACATGCAGCTGTTCATATTCCTCCAGAAACGAATCGTTCATTTCCTTGACTTCCTCATAAACGCTTTCGTCCTCTTCTTCCATTCCCATCTCAATGAGCGTGAGAATATCTTCGTATTTGGTTACCAAACCTTCATAGGTTTCCACTTTGTTTTTCAGTGCTTTGAGCTGCTGCAGCGTTTTTTGACTTTTCTGCATATCGTTCCAAAAATCCGGATCTGCAGAAAGTTCTTCTAATTCGGCTATCTTTTCCTTCGCACCAGCGACGTCAAAGTGAAGCCCCCATTTCCTTTAATTTTTCGTCGTAGGAAGATAATCCCAGACGGATCTGTTCTAACTCGAACATGCAAAATCAACTCCTTCTAAAAATCATATTTTGTTGGTTTCCTTTATGATAAACATAACGTATATCCGTAAGCAGTTTCCCATCTATCTCACACAGACAGGTTTCTTCCGTGGGCAAAAACCCCATTTTTTCATAAAAGCGTCTGGCGCGGACATTCTCCCGTAACACCCATAGGTATACACCGACATATTGCCCCATCAGCTCCTCTTTCACACATTCCAGCAATTGCCTGCCGTATTCTTTGCCATAATACTCCGGCAGCAGATACAAAGACACAATTTCGCCAAAATCGCTGTAGTCTCTGCCATCGCCTGTCAGCATCCCGCCCACAGGCAATTCCATGCGTGCGGCGCCATATGCTATGGCTCCCACCGCCTGCTTCTTATCGTAAATCAGTTTCGCAGACAGACTCCCTTCCGTCAGTACGGTTGTAAAAAATACCGTCCAATGATCCGCCGGCAACTGATCCAAATAGCCGTCCGGCAACTGTCCGCGAAACGCCGCTTTCCAGCTTTTCGCATAGATGCCGCTGATAATCGCAGCATCCGCCGCGGTGGCTTGCCGTATCTCCCTGCGCATCATCAGACATTTCTGCCGCAGCATTGTTTATATTTTTTCCCGCTGCCGCAGGGGCAGGGATCGTTCCTGCCGATTTTTTCTTCTGCACGTTTTTTCGGCTGTTTCACACCGGACGTATCTTTATTGGTAAACATGGGCTTCTGTACCTCTTCTCGCTTCGCTTCTGTTTCGATGCGTACACGGTACAAAATTTTCAGCGTGTCTTCTTGAATATGATTGCTCATTTCTTCAAACATATCATACGCCGCAAATTTATATTCAATCAGCGGATCTCTTTGTGCATAAGCATGCAAACCAATTCCTTGGCGCATCTGATCCATATCGTCAATATGATCCATCCATTTCTGATCGATGACGCGCAGCATCACGACACGCTCCAGTTCCCGCATCCGTTCTTCGTCGCCGATTTCCTTTTCTTTCAGTTCATACAGCTGCACGCCCAATTTTTTCAGGTTTTCCTTCATTTTTTCTTTGGTCATCTTTTCCACAGCGTCTTCTTTGATGTTGATTCTGCCCACCGGGATAATTGCAGAGAAGGATTCGCTCAGCGCATTCATATCCCATTCTTCCGGCAGCTGCTCATCGCTGATATGCGCGTCAATGATACGATCAATGGTCTGACCAATCATCCCCATAATACTGTCACGCAGGTTTTCTCCATACAGTACCCGGCGCCGTTCCCCATAAATGACTTCACGCTGTTCATTCATCACTTGGTCATATTCCAGCAGATGTTTCCGGATGGCAAAGTTATTGCCCTCCACTTTTTTCTGCGCATTTTCGATGGCTTTGGTCAGCATCCCCGCTTCAATGGGTTCATCCTCGCTCATCCCCATGGCATCCACCAGTTTCATGGTCTTTTCTGAGCCAAACAGACGCATCAGATCATCTTCCAAAGAAATATAAAACCGGGATTCTCCGGGATCCCCCTGACGACCAGCACGCCCGCGCAGCTGATTGTCGATTCGTCTGGATTCATGGCGTTCCGTACCAATAATTTTCAAACCACCCAGCTCTGCCACACCGTCTCCCAGTTTAATGTCCGTACCACGTCCTGCCATATTGGTCGCAATGGTTACTGCATTCATTTGACCTGCCAGTGCAACAATTTCCGCTTCTTTGGCATGATATTTCGCATTCAGCACCTGATGCGGAATTCCTTCCCGCTTCAGCAGCTTGCTCAACATCTCCGATTTATCAATGGTAACCGTACCAACCAATACCGGCTGTCCTTTGGCATGTGCCTGCGCGATATCCTGTACCACAGCGCGGAACTTCCCTGCCTCTGTACGATACACCACGTCCTGCAAATCTTTTCTTGCCACCGGTTTGTTCGTCGGGATTTCCACAACGTCCATACCATAAATATTCCGGAATTCATCTTCTTCCGTTTTTGCCGTACCGGTCATCCCGCATTTCTTTTTGTATTTATTAAAATAATTCTGGAATGTGATGGTAGCCAGCGTTTTGCTTTCCCGGCGTACCTGCACGTTTTCCTTCGCCTCGATGGCCTGGTGCAGCCCATCAGAATACCGTCTGCCTGGCATCATACGCCCGGTAAACTCATCCACAATCACGATTTCACCTTCATGGATCACATAATCCTTATCCAAATGCATATTATAATTCGCTTTCAGCGCATTATTGATATGATGCTGCAATTCCAGATTTTCCGGATCAGACAGATTTTCAATATTGAAGAATTTTTCTGCCTTTGCAATTCCTTCCTGCGTCAGCACAACGCTTTTTGCCTTTTCATCCAGAATAAAGTCCCCTTCTTCCTGGAGTTCTTCCTTCATCAAAGGATTCATCGCTTCATCTTCATTCAGGATACGTCCTTTTTTCAGCTGTTTGACAAACAGATCGGCAACTCGGTACAAATCCGTAGATTTTGAACCACTACCAGAGATAATCAACGGTGTTCTGGCTTCATCAATCAGCACCGAGTCCACCTCGTCGATGATGGCAAAATGCAGATCCCGCTGTACCATACTTTCTTTTCTGACTACCATGTTATCCCGCAGATAGTCAAAACCAAATTCATTATTTGTGCCATAGGTAATATCACAGGCATACGCCGCCCGGCGTTCATTATTGTCCATACTGTTGAGAATCACGCCGACACTCAGTCCCAGAAAACGGAATACTTCGCCCATCCACTCACTGTCACGCTGTGCCAGATAATCATTGACCGTTACCACATGTACGCCTTTTCCTTCCAACGCATTCAGATACGCAGGCAGGGTTGCTACCAGCGTTTTCCCTTCCCCGGTACGCATCTCGGCAATTCTGCCCTGATGCATGACAATGCCGCCCATCAGCTGCACGGGAAAATGCCGCATATTCAACACATGCGGGCGGGAAGCCGCTTCTCTGACTACCGCATATGCCTCAGGCAGGATATCATCCAATGTTTCGCCTTTTGCCAAGCGATCCTTAAATTCCTGCGTCTTTGCTTTCAATTCCTCATCGGAAAGCGTTTCATACTCGGGAGCCAGCGCTTCAATTTTCTTCACAATCGGTGTGATTTTTTTGATTTCTTTTTCGCTGTAATTCCCAAATATCTTTTCCAATAAACCCATTTGGTCCACCTCGTTTATCCTTTGAACTTTCTGCCAATCGCTCCATTTGACGACAGGCATACGTTTACATTGTTATAGTTTAACAGATAGGCATGGTATGACGCAAGCATAAAATGCCCGAAAACCCGCGGTTTTGTCCAACATTAAGGATTTTGTAAAGTCTTTCTTCTTTTTTTCACAGTTTCCGAGAAAAATAAACCATATCTTTGAGCACAATGCCATCCTCTACAATCTGATGATCATAATGATGGATAAAAAAATCTGTAATCCGATGAGAGAATTGGAAACCGCAGGCAATATAAAACCCCATGGTTTTCGGCGTTTCTCCTGTTCCTGCCTGCAGCACCCCTTGCCCCTCCAGCCGCCTGCACCAGTCCTCTAGCAGCCTTCTGCCATATCCCATTGCCTGATATTCTGGCAGTACCGCAATATTCTTCAATTCCCAAAGCCGTTCTTCTTCCTGCGTCACCACAGATACCCCAATCACCTGCTCTTTCTGCCATAAAGCAGTCATTTTGCCTCGATAGAGATACCGCAGGATCATGTTTTCCTGTTCATCCCCTAACAGCAGCAACGGCAAATATCGTTCCCGTTCCGTCTGTACACATCGGATTTCCAAATCAATCTGCCACCTTTCGAATATCATCCATATGCCCCAGTACCATCAAATGCTCGTCTGCCGTAAAAACATAGTGTGCACCTGGAATCGGAATCACTTCATCTCCCCGCTTCACAGCGATGATATTCAAATGATATTGAACCCGGAAATTTTCTTCCAATACCGTTTTGCCCAGCCAGCGTTCCAAAGGCTGAATTTCTGCAATATAGTAGTTCTCTACAAACGGAGTACAGTCTATGATATGATCCGAACAAACGGCAATGGCAATCTGTTCTGCCACGTTTTTCTCTGGATAAATGACTTCATCTGCACCAATGCGTTTCAGAAATTTTGCTTGAATATCCTCATCTGCCTTCGCATAGACCTTCTTTGCACCCAATTCTTTCAAAAAGCTGGTAATTTGTAAACTATTCTTAAAATTGGTTCCCATGCAAACAAAGCATGCATCAAATAAATTGATACTCAAGGACCGTAGCACCTCTATATTTGTACAGTCCCCTACACGTCCGCTCACACCCAGTGCAAGCACATCTTCCATTGCTTCTGCATCCCGATCTACCACCATAATTTCACACGGATTTCGGATCAGCCCTTTACATAAGTGATGTCCAAAAGATCCCATCCCAATAATCAAAAAAGATTTCATTTCCTTCCGCTTCTTCATCATATTCCTCCTGTCGTCACCCAATTGCAATATGTTCTACCGGCATTGTTACCGGCGGCGCCGCTTTGCGCTCCAATAAAGCGACCGCAAATGAGATACTGCCTACTCTGCCGCAATACATCAAAAATAGAATGATGCACTGAGATAACGGTTCCAGCTCTCTGGTAATCCCTGTCGTAATCCCTACCGTTCCCATTGCAGAAAACGCTTCAAACAATACATCCGTCAAAGCCAAATTCTGCACACAGCAAATCGCAATACTGCCACACAGCACAAACAGCAAATTGATAAAAAATACATAAATTGCTTTATGCAGTTCCGTTTCTGCCAATCTTCTGCCAAACAGCGTTGCGCCACGCTCATGCCGCACGCCCGCCAATGTATACATTAATATGATCACAACGGTAGTTGTCTTGATACCGCCCGCAGTAGAACCAGGGCTACCGCCGATAAACATCAGCACCATCATCACCAGTTTGCTCCCGCCCGTCATGGCAGCTGGATCGACACTGTTAAATCCCGCAGTTCTTGCCGTACAGGATTGGAATAACGCCGTCAAGAGTTGCTCTTTACTGCTCATATCTGCGCCAAGCTGGTTTCTTTCCAACACAAACAGCAAAAATGCACCTCCAAACAAAAGCAATATAGAAGCACTCAACACAATTTTAGACTGCAGATGCAGCCGGCGGAAGCGGAATTTGTTACGAATCACATCATCCCAGACTAAAAATCCCAATCCGCCCGTCATAATCAGTCCCATCAATGTCGCATTCACCAACACATCATCGGCATATGCCATGATGGATGCATAATTGCCGAATAGATCAAATCCTGCATTACAAAAAGCGGAAACCGCATGAAACACACTGAAATACAATCCCTTCCCCCAGCCAAACTGTGGTACAAACCGTATGGCAAGTAAGATCGCGCCGACACTTTCGATCACTAGCGTCCGTAACAATATCTTTCGCGTCAGCCGAACAATTCCGCCTATCTGATCCGTATTGATACTTTCTACCATAACCTCTCTGTGACGCAGACCAATCCGTTTTCGCATCAGCAACAAAAATCCCAAAGAGATCGTCATAAATCCCAAACCGCCAATTTGTATCAGCAGCAAAATCACCAACTGTCCAAAAAGCGTCCAATACGTTCCGGTGTCCTGCACCACTAAACCGGTTACACAGGATGCTGACACAGATGTAAAGAGCGCATCTAAAAAGGAGGTTTCTCCTGTTTTCGCGGATATGGGAAGCATCAATAATATCGTTCCCAACGAAATGACCAAAAAATATCCCAGTGCTACAATCTGCAAATTAGATAACCGCACTCTCTCACGAATCATGTCTACCTATCCTCCGTTATCTGTTCCTTGCTTTCCATTTGAATTTTCTGTAGAGTATCTTCTACTGCCAAAGCGCGTACGGCTTGAATAAATGGCAGCGTCTGTGCCGCCTCTGCCAGACCATATCGCTGATTCAGATCATACTCCAACGCGATCCAGCTGGATAATGGCGCTTCATTATGCTGCAATACTGCTTCCAATTTATCCAGTGCTTTATATAACTTCGCTTCTGGTGTCTGCTGCTGTTCCATTTCTAGAAACAGCGCCCTCCATTGTGTAGACAACGGTTCCGGCAGCTTATCCAACAAACGGAATAACGCTGCATGCTCCCGCAAGGCGTCCGCCTGCGTTTTTTCAAACGAGGGAATATCCCCGGTTACCGCCTCACCCAAATCATGCAGAATACACATCTGTACTACTTTCGGCAAATCCACACCATCCGCCTCTCCTGCCAGCAACATCGCCATCAATGCCGTTCGCCAGCTGTGTTCCGCCACACTTTCTTCTCTCCCCCGTGCAGAAACGGAGTGCCTGGTGTGGTCTTTCAATTTTCCCGCAACTTGTAAAAATGCGATATACTCTCTTGGCGTCATGTTGCATTTCCTTTCTCTGTTGCTTTTTTCCAGCATTTGTAACACATCGGAACATAGCGTTCATTTCCGCCCAACATCACCTGCGCACCTTGTGTTAGTACAGTGCCGTCCTTATCCAGCCTCGCATTGACAATCGCTTTGCCGCCGCAGGCACATACTGTTTTTAATTCCGATATGGAATCTGCCAACTCCAGCAGCCGTTTGCTGCCTGGGAATAATTGGGTACGGAAATCCGTCCGTAGTCCGTAACAAAAAACCGGCACATTATACAGGTCTACAATATCACGCAGTTGCTCTATCTGCACAGGTGTAAAAAACTGTGCTTCATCCGCAATGATGACATCATAGAATTCCCGTTCTCGCTCTTGGAATATGGAAAATAGATCCATATCCGCCGTGATCACATCTGCCGGCTGCGATAATCCGATCCGGCTTGTGACCACACCGACACCATCTCTTGTGTCTACCGCTGGTTTCAGCAGCCAAACCCGCATTTCTTTTTCTTCATAATTAAACTTGGTAATCAACGCCTGCGCAGATTTGGAACTGCCCATTGCGCCATAACGAAAATATAATTTTGCCATGCAAAATCCTCCTTTTCTTCCGTCTTTCTTACCCGCCTTATCATATCACAAAACCCTTACAATAGCGAGAGCGAAGCGATTGTTTTTCAAAAAAAACATGTTCAGAAAAAATGACAGACATAACACAATCCCCTCTTGCCCTTTTGAGATGTTTTGCATACAATAGAGGCAGAGAGAGGCGGCATTGTTCCGGCACTTTGACACGACGGAATGGATTCAGAAAGAAGGCAGCTATTTATGACTACGGACTTAACTACCGGCAATACCCGTAAATTGCTATGGGCATTTTCTATCCCGATGCTCATCAGCGTAGCATTTCAGCAAATGTATAACATCACTGACAGCGTCATTGCTGGACGGTTTATCGGTGAGGACGCACTGGCAGCCGTCGGCGCTTCCTATCCCATCACCATGATCTTTATGGCTATTGCCGTTGGCAGCAGCGCCGGCTGTTCTGTTGTCATATCCAGATTGTTTGGTGCAAGATTGTATGTACATTTGAAATGTGCCGTTAGTACTATCCTCATTACCTGCATTGTCATGAGTATCCTTTTGACGCTATTTGGTGTATGGCGTGGAGAGGCAATGATGCGGATGCTGCAGACACCAAGCAATATTTTTGCCGATGGTTCCCTGTACTTAACCGTTTATATTTATGGATTTGGGTTCTTGTTCCTCTATAATGTCTGCAACGGCATTTTTACCGCATTGGGAGATTCTCGTACCCCCCTGTATTTTCTGATTGCTTCTTCTGTCGGCAATGTCATCCTGGATTTGGTGTTTGTATTGGTGTTTGATATGGGCGTCGCCGGTGTTGCATGGGCAACCTTTACTGCACAGGGGATTTCCTCTCTGCTGGCACTTGGCGCTATGCTGTTGCGGTTAAAACAAATGCCCAGCACCAAACATTTTCCCTTGTTCTCCTTCCATTTACTGGGGCAGATTTCCGTCATTGCCATCCCCAGCATTTTGCAGCAAAGCTTTGTTTCCGTCGGAAATTTATTCATACAAAGCCTGGTAAACAGCTTTGGTTCTGCCGTAATTGCAGGCTATTCTTCTGCAATCAAGCTGAATACGTTTGCCATTACCTGCATGACCACCCTTTCCAACGGTCTATCCTCCTTTACCGCACAAAACATCGGTGCGCATAAAGAAGACCGAATTGCCGAAGGTTGGAAGGAAAGCATCCGTATGGGCGTTTTTGTTTGCCTGCCGTTTGTACTCATCTATCTTGTGCTGGGACGCATGGCAGTCGGACTGTTTCTGGACAGCGTCAGCGCTACAGCGATCCAAACTGGCGTAACCTTCCTAAAAATTGTTGCCCCGTTCTATTTTGTCGTCATGATCAAAACCATGTGCGACGGAGTACTGCGTGGCACCAGCTCTATTGCATATTTTACTACTACTACTTTTACCGATCTGGTGCTGCGGGTGGTTTTGGCTTATTTCTTTGTCAAAGTGCTTTCCATGGACGCTACGGGCATTTGGTTGTCTTGGCCCATTGGCTGGACACTGTCCTCTGCCTTGTCTGCTTGGTTTTATCACATCCGCCCATGGCGGGTGCACGGTCCAAAACCCAAACGCCGTTTGCTTTCGAAAAACAGTTAATCCTGTCTATATATGCGGTCAAAAAGGAGCAAATCGGAAACATTCCGATTTGCTCCTTTTCTTTCATCTCCCGGCAACTGCGCTTTTGGGATACTGCCATTCCTCTTTTAGAAACCGCCGTTTCCCATTTTGTTTTTTTGTCTACCGTTCCTTTCTCCTGCCATCAGTTCTGATCCAGCAACCCTTGTCAAAGAAATTCTGGTTATTCTATCCTCCGGTCTGTACCGTATCGTTCCAACTTTCTGCTGAAACACCGATTCCGCATCTGCCCTTCTCCGCTTCCTGTCATAATCTTCTTTCTTATTTCACAAGATTTAATTCAAACCGTTCAAAAAAACCAATCCATTCTCCGTTTGCCCCGCGCACACCCATCATATACATCCGTTGATTGCGGGTATTCACACCGATAAAGACTTCTTTCCCGTTTCTTTGAATCCCTGCATATGCCGCTTTGATTTTTTCCTTTGCCGCTTCTGTATGATGACAGTCAAAAATACTTTTGCCAATCAAATCCGCATACCCACGCTCCTGATAATAGTGATATTTTGCAAAACGATTCATAAACCGAATGATAAACGCATTATCTACAAATACAATGGGATATGGATACGCATCTAATATTCCTTGCATGATTTCCTGCTGTTCCATTTTTCTGCCCCCTTCTGTCTGCTTCATACTGCTGCTGTTATATCGAAAAAACCGAGGAATGCCTGCGCAGGCATTCCTCGGATCACCTCTGTTTCTCCTGCCGCCAGACTTGCGGCATCTCTATCTCATCAATATTCGGGTTCAATCAGACCATAAGAACCGTTTTTGCGTTTATATACAACATTTACTTCATCTGTTTCCCCGTTGCGGAATACAAAAAAGCTGTGTCCGATCAGTTCCATTTCCATCACGGCTTCTTCCGCATCCATCGGTTTCACTTCAAAATGTTTGATCCGCTCAATTTTGTACAGCGGTTCTTCATCCAAGTCCTCTTCCGGTACCGGAATCGCTTGATACTCTGCCAAATAATTTTCACCGCTTTGACGTACTTTGGTACGCATCCGTTTTTTGTAACGCACCACTTGTCCTTCCAGAATATCTACCGCCTTATCCATTGCCGCTGTCATATCTGCATCCTGCACTTCTGCACGAATCAGTCTTTTATTGAGAGGAATGGTCACTTCCACGGTGGACACCAGTTTTTCCAGACTCAGTGTAATGGTTGCATTGGCATCCTCTGGAAACAGTTTCGCAATCCTATCCAATTTGTGTTCCACCATTTCTTTGGTCTTTTCCCAAACGTCGATATTTTTTCCAATGATGTGATACCGCATAATAACAACTCCCTTCGCAGTCCCCGCCTTTGCGGAAACCATTGTTTCCCTCCCGCCCATCTGTAAAGCGGAAGCTCCAGAAGAACTATTCTCTTCTGTGATATACTTATTCTCTTTCTTTTGGCAAAACCCTTTTTTTCCAGTAAATTTTTTCTCTCATTCCATCATAATCCGTCCATATGTTCGGTTGACCAATGTGAATGTCGAAAACGATATGATTCTTCACATCCTTCGCAAAAGCTTGAAATGATTGGACTTTTGGGGTATACGCAAAGTCTTGGAAAAAGATGCATATTTCCACAGAAATCGTGTCAAAAATCTGTGGATAATGTGTATAACTTTGTGCATAACTTTATTTTTCACACTTTTGATTGTGGATAACTCTCTCTGTTATCCTCTCTGGCTGTGGACGAGAGGGATGGCATCCCGGCTTTTTCGTTTGACATAATGTATTATGCCAAACGAAACGGCTTTATTTTCTGTCAAAAAAACGACAGCCTTCGACAAATCTGCCAACCAAAAAGAGTCAAGAACTGTTTGGGATTGCTGCCCAAACATACTCTTGACTCCAACGACACCTCTCTACCGATCGCTTCCATACAATGATGCACTGCAAACGATCATTCCTGTGTTGCTTGTTCCTGTTTATACTGTTCCAGCGCTTTGAGATACACGCTTTTGGTATCATCGTCAAAGCAAATCATCGTTACCTGCTCCATCTCTGGATGTTCCTGCAAATATCCCATGATCTCTCGTACCGCAATCTCTGCAGCCAACTCCACTGGAAAACGATATACGCCGGTACTGATCGACGGAAATGCAATGGTTTTCACACCATATTCCTCCGCCAAACGCAAACTGTTTCGATAACAGTTCGCCAGCAGTTCTTCTTCTCCCCATTTTCCGCCGCGCCAGATTGGCCCCGGCGTATGGATCACATAACGGGCTTTTAGTTTGTACCCTTGGGTGATTTTGGCTTCTCCGGTTTTGCAACCGCCCAGCGTTTCACATTCTTCCAGCAACTCTCTGCCAGCAGCACGATGAATGGCGCCATCTACGCCACCGCCGCCCAGAAGGGATGTATTGGCCGCATTCACAATCGCGTCGGTTTTGGCCTTCACAATATCTCCTTTAACAATCGAAAAACGTTCCATCACCTTTACCCCCTATCCGGGAAATCAATCGTTCCCCTTTTGTCCATTGTATCCCTTTTCCGAATCTTCGTAAAGGCATTTTTGAAAAAAACCAACATTCATAAATTTTACCTCTCACTTTATAGCAATGCGCTGATTTCTTCCAGATTTCAATATAAATTCGAACAAAAAATATGTATATTTTTTGTGCAAATCATTTTAATCTTGGAAAATCCACCTCTTTTCCATCTTCCATTCCTTCCATATGACAATCTTGCATATACTGCTCTAAATGTCCTTTGGGTTACGGTCATTTGCCCATTTAGCCAGCCAACAGTACCGCTTTCCAATAACGAATCCCGTCCTTCTTCTCTCCATTCTTGTCTCAACCTCAGCTCTTACTTACCAAAACAAAAACATCCCTGCGGCAAGAAATATCGCAGGGATGCAGGAGAGGAAGGAACTCCAGCTCAGTCTATTTCGTTACTGAGCAGATTCCTGTGGATTCAATTTGGTTTGCGGATCAACAGTATTCCCGTTTTGTTCCATGGAAAACTCCAGATGACTGCCCAGCCCTGCCTGATACTTGGTCGGCTGATCCAGGCTGCCTAACGTCTGTCCCTTTGTGACCGCTTCTCCAGTCTGCGGCAATCCGTCTTCTGCCAGCGGACTGTATGTAGTCCGCCAACCATCAGCATGTTCCACTACAAGGGTCTTGCCTGCTTCATCGTCATCCCGTATTTCCGCTACAACACCATCCGCGGCTGCCTGTACCGCAGTACCTTCTGCCGCCGCAATACAGAGCGTATCATTGGTTCGATACTGTTCCAGCGTTGGGTCATAAATTGCCTGATCCACACTATAGGGCATCACAATTTCTCCACTTACGGGATAGGAGAACGTCAATACCGCTTCTGGCATTTCTTCTGTTACAGGCTGCTGTGCAGATGTCTTCGGCTGCTGTGACTGGATTGTTTGTACCTCAGTGCCCGCATCCGGAGATTCTCCGTCATCTTTGCTTCTTTCCTCTCGCTGTAGCTGTGCTGTTTCCAGCGTAGGGGTTTTTGCAGCAGTTGCCGGAGACGCCTGCGCCGTTTCTTGAGGCGGTTGTTCCTGCACATTGCTCCATGTGTAATACGTCACACCAGCGCCCAGCGCCACGACGCAAAGTCCCATCGAGAGCAGGATTGCCGTCATCTTTTGTTCGCTTTTTTTACCGTTTTTCATTCTGCCAACACCTCCAAGGCTATTTTTGCCCGGGAGCCGATGTTTTATGCAATTTTTTCAAAAGAAATACCCGTATAATAATGCTGCAGTATCTCCCGGTAATCCATTCCCTCTTCTGCCAATGCCTTTGCACCGTATTGGCTCATACCGGCGCCATGACCATACCCCTTGGTAGTAAACAAAAACTGATCCCCCTGCCGTTGTACCGTAAAGTCTGTACTGCGCAATCCTAAGGCTTCCCGCACTTCTTGCCCTGTCAATGTGAGATTTCCTGCCTGGATTTGCTGCACATACCCCGCCTCACTGCAAACTGGCTTGGAAAATGTCAAATCCGTTGCCGATACGCCTAATGCTCCGTATTGCCGCAATGCTTCCCAAACAAACGCCGCTGATAATGCGGTCGTTGTCTCATGATCCGGCGCTTCCAAGTCGCCGCTGCTGTCCACACTGCGCAAATATGGTATCTCCTGTACCCACACGTTCTCCGAATTCTCTGTCTTTCCGCTGCTTTGCGCATGAAAGGCCGCCAGTATCGGCTCTCCCTCATATACCATAATTTCTCCTTTTGTTTCTGCTACCGCCTGACGGATGCGTGCAGCGTACATCTCATACTGTGCACTCCATTTTTCTCGTTGTCCCTGCTCATCCAGATAGGCTTGTCCCACATCATATAACACTTCTTCGCTGCCGCTTTGTTTCATGTACCGCACTTGATATGTACGCGCCGCTACTGCCTGCGCTTTCAGTGCTTCCATGGGAAAGAGGGCAGGCATCTCCGCAGATACCACGCCCGCAACATATCGTTCTAATTCTGTATCCAGCGAATACTCTTTTGCATTCCAATATTCCTCCAGTCCATACAGTGCCTTTGCTTCCGTCATATGTTCTTCACGAAATCCGCCCAATGCCGCCGTTACCAGAACAGGAATCCCAATGACTGCCAGCAATACATAGCCCACCAACATGCCAACTGCTTTTTTACCCATGCCAAGCCACTTCCTCTCTGTTACAGCCTATGAATCCAAGCCTGACAACATTCCCAAAACCATTGTTCATGAAAAAAGCAGTATCTCCCAATCATCAAAAAAGGAGCCTGCTGATGGTTTCCATCCTACGCAAACTCCTGATTTCTCTTCACTTTCTTTTAAAACCACCCGTGCCCCCAGTACTCTCTTCCAAATTGGAAGCAGCAGTATCTTCCACACGGATTATCTCAGCCAATAAAACCAAATACCAAACAGCATGACAACCAACAACAAGACCATTCCTAGTTTCGCATCCCTGCGTTCCACCCGACGAGCGCGCTTGAGCCATTCCGGATGCCCCAAATCCGTCACATAAATCCCGCCCAACAGTCCCGTTTCCGTCTGCAGCCGCAGTTTGTTTTCTTTACGCAACATCAAATAGGATCGCCTGGTTAATCGAAAATGGTACGTTACGCCGTTTTGTATTCCTTCCAAATAATACCCTTGATTGATACCCTTTTCCGTTCCTCGTTCATTGGCAATAAAGCAGCGACAGGATAACAACTTCAATTCTGCCCGCTTGCAGTATAACCGGTCAATGGCAGTATACACCATTCTGGTATACATATGATTCAGCCAGAGCAGCGGCAATAACGGCAATCCCATGCGCCAAATATCCCATTCTCCGCCCCAGCCTTGCAAGTTCAACAAATATCCTTGAATCTGTGCCTGCGCAAATGAGTAGAACAGCAGTACAAACAACACTGCATACAGCAGTGCAAACAGCAAATTGTGTTTCTTGCGCTGCCGAATATTCCACATTTTCACATCCACCATTCCTCGACGGCAAATGAAATACATACCCAAACAAATCAAGACCATCAATCCGTTGATCTCCATCCCTGTCTGAAAAGAAACTGTCATACCAAAAATGGGTATCAGCCAACCCAGCAGCAATATCCAACCTTTTCTGCCTGTCACTGCCGTTGTAAAAACACAGCCATATGCAGTTATCAGCGTGGCAAATCCCAGCCATTCCATGCCAAAGACTCCTTACCAAACATTCAAATGCCACGGAAAATATCCGGGCGGAACTTACTTCTTCTGCGGCTTTCCGCAATCTGTTCCAATATTTTATCTCTTTCTGCATTCAACGTGCCACCCAATGCAATATAATTGGACGCATGGTTGGCACGGAATACAGTGCCCTCTGCATCCACATTGCGGATGAACAACTCCGTTTCATCCAGCACTTCCTGTGGATCCAGCAGTTCTACTTCTCCCCGGTTATACTGGTCATACAGCTCGGTGCCCGGTTCTACCATCAAGGTTAAAAATCCCACATATTCCGGTTTGATAGCAGAAATCACCTTTGCACTGTTGAGCGCATGCTCTCTCCAGCGTTTTTTGCCGCCCAGCCCGGAAATCACAGTCATGGATAACACCATGCCAGCTTCTCTCACTTTGATGCCGGCAGCAATCATTTCTTCTGCCGTTACGCCTTTTTTCACTTCCTGTAATACGCCGTCATCTCCACTTTCCAATCCCATATAGACCATGTCTAAACCAGCGTCCTTAAGTTGACGCAGCTCTTCCGGCGTTTTCCCCAAAATATCTTTCGGCGCTCCATAAACGGAGATACGCTCTACTTCCGGGAAGTATTCATGGCATTTCTCTAAAATGTAAAGCAGATCTTTTGTCTTGACAATCAGCGCATCTCCATCCGCCAGAAAAATCCGACGCACTTTGATTCGACTGTAATACTTTCTCGCCATCTCCAAATCCTCTGCTACTTCTTCCAGCGGGCGAATTCGGAAACGCTTATCTTTATACATATTGCAGAATGTGCAAGTATTTCGGGCACAGCCAATGGTCAGCTGAATGATCAGACTGCCTGCCTCACTGGGCGGTCTGTAAACAGTTCCTTCATATCTCATGAACACATCTCTCCTATCTTTTTCTCCATTCATATCATCTTATTATACAGGGAAACAACGGATTTTATCAATACCCATTTCTTCCATTTGACAAGCGGTCGATTTTTGTCTATAATAATGCTTGAACTTTTCGTTAATACGGTTTTTGTTTCTAAAACAGGCGGGACGGCGGCGTCTTTGCGGATAGGGAGACAGCATCTGCGGCTGTTTTTTTGTGTGCATTTCACCGCTCGTTCTGTCTGCGGCAGAATCCGTTCCGACGCATGGAAGCCGCTTTGCGGCACCCCCATTCCTTCTATGCCAACGAACGCGGCATCAAAAACCTTATTAAGCGATTATCCTAGGATAATCGAAAGGGGAGCGTCTTCGGATGCTCCCCTTTCTGCTTGCCTAACATGCCTGCTACGGTTTTTCAAAAAAACGGCGAGGAAATCCCCCGCCGTATGATTCGGTCTCTGCGCTCCGTTTACATCCATCTATGACTTAACGTACAATTTCTTCTACAATGCCGTCGTTGTCAAATACCAATTCCACGGAATCGCCTTCCCATTTTTCCAGATCATCTACATGATCCACACCACAGTTTTTCGCCAATGTGTTCTTGGATACCGTATTAAATGCCCATGTTCTGGAGTCTGTTTTGATTTTCACTGTACCGCTGTCGTATTCCACAAATTCCCCTTCTGCGGATTCCACCGTCGCAGAAATACGTTCTACTTTGTTTTTATCACTGATGGTCGCTTCTACATACACTTCAATATTCGAATCTTCCAACATCCGCTCAAACATAGATTTTGTGTCATAGCTGAAACTGCTGCTGTTAATGGAAGTCTTGGAATCCCAGCTGTAAGAGGTTCCATCAATCTTAATCTTGCTGCCATCCACAGAAGCCGTTCCTTTCACCCGTTTGGTACCACTGTTGTATGCACTGTCTGTTACAATGATCTTGCTGATTTCTCCACTGTTGTTAAATTCCAGTTCTACCGCAGAATTCCGATATCCTGTGGTTTCCAGATCTTCCGCATCGTAATCATCGCTGTCGGTTTTGGGATTGCTTACGGTATACAGCTTAAACTGGGAACCATCGGAGGTTTCCAATGTAAATTCTTTTTTCCCTTTATCATATTCCACCAGTTTACCGCTTGCAGCTGTTAATCTGGCCTCAATCTTAGTTACCTTATTGTCACTGTCTGCCTTAATTTCCGCATACAGTGTCACATCGTCACAGTTTGCCATTCTGGTCAGCACCGTTAAAGAGGAAGTCTGTGCCCCGCCGATTTCCAGAGGATATTTTACGCCGTTTTCGTATTCGTCGCCGTCCGTATCCTCATCCGCTTTCGGCTCCACATTATATCGATTTTGCAGGATATATTCTGTAGAAGATGTTTTAAATTTCAAAATGCCGTCTTCGATGGATGCTACCGTACCCTTGCGCTCCGTCGATTCCGCTTCGTCAAAAGCTGCCTCCCGGTCATCTTCATAGGCAAAATAAATGCTGCCAATCTTTCCGCCGTTGTTAAATCCGATTCTTGCGTAAACATCTTCCTCCGCATCATCATAATATTCTTCTGCTTCGTCAAAATCTACGCTGTCAAAGCGCTCTCTGCCGACATTCCATGTATAGAAGGAAATGTTGTTGATGGAGTCTAATGTGTATTCCACCGTTTCTCCTCCTCGTCTGATCCGGATATAATCTTCGTTAAATCCATTTACACGGTAGGTTGCCGAAGAAGCAGAATCATCCTCAAACTTATCTTCCGCCATAATAATATTGGTTGCTCTGCCGTTTTTATCCACCGTAATCTTGATATATGCGGTACCGCTGTCCACCATATCGATCAGCTCATCCACATCTGCTTTTTCCTCTCCGATATAGAACGTGCATCCGGAGGCAAATTTCGCATCTTTATTGGCATTGCTGCCAGACATTTTATAGGAAATAGACTCCTCGTCCATGCTCGTTACCTCACCAGTATGCGTATACTCCTCCAGTATGGTGACATACATCGCCGTAACATATTCCACATCCACACGATTGCCGCTGCTGTTCTTTTCATTTTCTGTTTTGGTATACAACCCTGCGTACGCGTATTGATCAGAATGACTGTCAATTTCATCTTTCAACGTCTTATAGGTTGTCTTTTTTCCATCCAAGTAGAATACACAGTCGTCGTCAATTTTATATTTGGTCGTTTCCCCTGTATTCTCACTTTCAAAGTTGACTTCGGTTTCTTTCAGTGAATAAATATATCCGGTAATGTCATATTTTGCCTGTGCAGAAGTTTCCTCATTCAGCAGATATACCTTTGTCACAATATCACCGTCAAACACCAGACTGATCTTATCACCTTTTGACAAAACGCTGACAGGCATTTCTCTGCTGCCGTCGCTGCTGAGAATGCTGATATTATCATCCATCAGTGTGATTTTCTTCCGCTCGCCATTATCCATCTGCACATCAATATCATAATAATCGCCGTTATTATTGACAATATCTGTAATCACGCCCGTATCACCCTGCTCATTTGCCAGCAGATCATAGGTTTTATTCATAATAACCGCCATCTCCGCACGGGTGATATTTGCGGTAGGATTGAAATTCCCATTGTCATCCCCGCTGATAATGCCCAAACGTGTCATCAAATCCACATATGGCATGGCGTCTGCTGTAATCCGCCAAGCATCTCCGTAATCCACACCACTGCCTGCATAAATATCATATCGATCTGACAATGCCCTACCAAACATCACAACAACATCCTGTCTGGTAGCCGCATTGGATACGCCGTTTGTCACAAACTTCGGCAGGTCTGCTGCCGTCAGTGCCTGAGATGCCAATCCATATGCTACGCTAGACTGAGCCCAACCGGGAATTTGATATAATGTCATCACAGACTGATATGCAGCCTGACTGCCCAAAGCGCTGCTTTTCAGATTTCCCGTCCGATTCATAATATTGTACAGCATCTGCATCGCTTCGCTGTAAGTTACATTATTTTTCCCGCGGAATGTATTATCTTCATATCCGCTGATCAATCCTTTGTCTGCCACTTCGCTGATGGTTCCTGCCGCCCAGGAAACTTCATTGATATCTCGAAAAGTCGCTGCCGAAGCAGTTACCGGCAGACTGCCTGCTACCAGCACGGCAGCCAGCGCCATTGCCATTTTGCGTTTCATGTTATGTACCTCCTTTGGTCACAATACTGCGCGGATGATACACCGCGTCTGCTTTCTTATTGTTTAGTTTACCATATTTATACGGTGTTGCAAAGTCTTTCCTATCTTAAGATTTTTTCAATTTTTGGAAAAGATGCCGTATCCTGTCATTCAGACGAACTTGCTGTCTGGAAAGTTCCCTGCCCCTTTCATTGGGCACGGGATCTTTCCTCTTCCTCAATCTGTGTTACAATCTCATCATTGACTGTCACAGACACTGCATAAACTTCCGTATCTGTCTGGCGTGCCGCATTTCGCACTGCCCGGGTCAATCTGCCGATTTCCTTAGACTCCTGCGCATCTGTCCGTACACCAATGATTGCCGTACGTCCTTCCACAATGACTGCGCTTGCCGAAACACCATCTACTCTGGAAATCGCTGTTTTGATTTCCAATGCCCGCTCTTCCGGCGATTTTCCATTCATCATTTGATCCGCCTTTTCCGCACGGGCACGCAGCAAATTGTTTTCCGTCACATGCAGGGAACAGCCGCTCATCCATATTGTCATACCTACACACAGCAACATCCATTTTTTCATGCCCATCACCTCTTTTTTCTTCCTCTTTAACATACCCGAAAATTATGCCTGCAAGTTCATGTAAAAATCGGTGGTTTTGGTGAAAAAATACCTGTATACAGAAAGAATTTTCTGTTACAATAAGAAAAAATCCGCATCCGCTGTCTCAAGCAGCACGACCAGCAAAAAAAAGGAGGGCTTTTCCATGTCAGAAACCAAATGCAAACGTATCCGCATCTCCACCATAGAAGAATCACCCAAAGGCGGTGCTTATCTCACTGCAACTGATTTGCTTCGGCTTCGACTTTTGATGCTCGTCCTTATCTCTGCATGCGGTCTGTCCCTATTTTCCCTCAGAAAAAGATCATAAGCGTTTTTGCCATCATCCGTTTTTCTGTAACGTCCACAGGAACCGAGTAAAGCACTTTGGTAAAAAAAAATTGCGTCAGAAACGGAAAACAAGATGATATCGCCTTTAATCATGATTTGATATGTCGTCTTGTTTTATCCCATTTTTCGATCCGTGCTGATAAAAAACTTCTATCTTTCAACATAAGCTACGCAGAAAAAAGCAGTGAGTTCACTCTTTCTCACTGCTTTCCTATGATAATAATCAAAGATTTTATCTTTTGCAATTTTCCTGCATCATTCGTATGAGCCATTCACCGTTGCATCTGTTGCAAGTTCTTGGATCGCGGCTGCATAAATTTCAGCACTTTTCATCAAGTCTTCCAATAAGATATATTCATTTTTCTGGTGTTCTGTTTCTTCTCTGCCAGGAAAACGCGGACCAAATGCAATAATATTCTTGATCGCTCTAGCATATGTTCCGCCTCCCATTAAAATGGGTTCTGTCATATCATTTGTAAATCTTTGATAAATACGGATTAACGTTTTCAAAAATGCACTTTCTTTCTCACAATATACTGCCGGAAAGCTCGTCACATTTTCTATGACAAATCCATATTTTCCAATTCTGTCCTGTATGTTTTGCAAAACGGTATCTTTTGTGATTACTAAAGGCATACGGATATCTACGGATAAACGGCATTCCTTTTCA
>DXEB01000061.1 GCA_019115165.1 Candidatus Anaerotignum merdipullorum
TAAATTTTGGATTGGCGAAGACCAATATGCAAATATCCATTAGGTTCCGGCGGAAAACGAGTATGAATTTTGGTCCATTCGCCTTTCAAATCTTCCTGAATATAATTATGTATAAAGTTTCCGGTTGCTCCCAAACCATTATGATCCAATGCTTTTTCTTCTGCCATCGGGTTTTTCCCTCCTTCGTTTCTTTCCATTTCTGATCCAATTACTGTCTTTCATTATAATATAGCATGCCATCAAACGCAATAAAAATACAGGAATTTTCCTGCTCTCCATCCACTCTTACATACATCGGCATTGTCAATTCATTCAAAAAACTGTATAATACTTTCGTTAGAAAAAAGGAGGATGCTGCATATGCTGGCTTTTACCATACCGGATACCCGGCAATTTATGTCTCTGCTGCTCAAAGGCACCGCTTTTGATGACTTTTGCTTTCGGCAAGGCGAAATCTCTGCATTTACCCATATCGCCATCGATGGCAGACGCAACAAAGCGTATTACGACGAAACACAAACAGAAGATTGGTGCAGCTGGGCGGAAATCAAGCCTTTGGTCTTTCAAGCCGTCAAAGGCAAAAAAACTCCAAAAAGCATGAAGCTGATCCTTTCCCGTCCGAATGCAGAAATCACCGGTTATCCCAACATTTCCGCCGTATTTTGGAATCTGCTGTTTCGAGAAAATACACTGCTATGCACGCTCTCTGTCACTTCCGACATCTTTTCTTTGGACCGCAGCGGTCAACAACAATGGGAAAACTGGGTTCTTACCTTTTGCCGCGACCACGGCATTGCCATACAACGGGCGGATTGAATTGTTTTCCTGCGCTTTGTTAGCACTCTTTACAAGCGAGTGCTAATTTTTTCTTGACTTTTGCCTGCGGCGTGTTACAATATTCTTGATATACATGGTACGCCATGGAGAATTCCATTCAAAATAGGAGGCTGAAACAAGATGAACGAAACCGGAAATCTTTCTATGAACAGCGAAAATTTCTTACCCATTATCAAAAAATGGCTCTACACAGACAAGGATATTTTCCTGCGGGAATTGGTATCCAATGCCTGTGATGCTGTTACCAAACTGAAAAAACTCATGCTTATGGGAGAAGCAGATCATATCCCTGCCGATGAAACCTTTTTTGTTCGGGTTGTGGTCAATCCGAAAGAAAAAATCCTGCAGATTGTGGACAACGGCATTGGCATGACCCATGAGGAAATCAAAAAATACATCAATCAGATCGCCTTTTCCGGCGCCGCAGATTTTTTGGCAAAATACCAGGAAAAAACAGAAGGAGATCAGGAAATCATCGGGCACTTTGGTCTGGGTTTTTATTCCGCCTTTATGGTTGCCAATAAAGTGGAAATCGATACCCTGTCTTATCAGCCCGACGCTGCCGCAGCCAAATGGAGCTGCGCCGACGGGATTGATTACGAAATGACCGACGGCACCCGAACCGAACGAGGCACCACCATTACGCTGTATGTCAGCGAGGACGGCGAAGAATTCCTGGATGAAAGCAAGCTGTATGAAACCCTGCAAAAATACTGCGCCTTTATGCCGGTCCCCATTTTTGTAGATGTCATCAGTGAGGAGGACGCCCCTGCCGACGAACCGTCCCAGGACAACACCATCCACCTTTCCGCCGAAGAAGCGACCTCCCTCAGCAAGGAGGAGTTGCTGGAGAAAGTCGGCAAGACAGAGGAAGAATCGGAAGCGGAAGCTGCACCGGAAGAGCCCAAGCCCCTCAACGACCCCTTCCCGCTGTGGCTCAAGCAGCCCAAGGACTGCACCGAGGAGGAGTACAAAGCCTTTTATCATAAGGTGTTCTTCGATTTGAATGACCCCTTATTCTGGATCCATTTGAATATGGATTATCCGTTCCGTCTGAAAGGAATTTTGTACTTCCCCAAACTTGCGGAGCAAATGGACATTGTAGAAGGGCAAATTAAGCTGTATTCCAATCAGGTCTATATCGCGGATAATATCAAAGAAGTGGTGCCGGAGTTCCTGCTGCTGCTCAAAGGCGTCCTGGACTGCCCGGATATGCCGCTGAATGTTTCCAGAAGCGCCCTGCAAAACGACGGATATGTGGAAAAAATGAACAGCTACATTACCAAAAAAGTAGCCGATAAGCTCAATCAGCTCTTCAAATCCGACCGTACCGCCTACGAAGGCTTCTGGGACGACATTGGCATGTTCTTCAAATATGGCTGCATGCGGGAGGAAAGCCTCTATGACAAAATCAAGGACGCATTGCTGTTCAAAACCACCGACGGCGTATATGAAACCATTTCAGAATATCTGGAAAAGAACAAGGAAAAGCATGAAAACAAGATTTTCTTTGTCAGCGATGAGAACCAGCAGGCGCAGTATATCCGCATGTTCCGGGAGCAGGGTCTGGAGGCGGCAATCCTCACCTCTCCGGTGGATAAACCGTTTGTTTCGTTCCTGGAATATAAAAACCCCGGCGTAAAGGTGCAGCGGATTGACGCGGATATTGCCGACACCCTGCAGGAAAAAGCAGAAACCGAAGACAGCGAAGCCAAAAAGCAGGCCGATGCCTACGCAGCCACGCAGATGGAAACCCTGTTCCGCCGCGTTGTGGGCAACGAACAGCTGACGGTCAAAATCGAACCCCTGAAAGCCCAGCACGTTTCCGCCGTGATGCTGCTGAGCGAGGAAAGCCGCCGGATGCTGGAGATGATGGAAGCTTACGGCAATAACGACATGTACAAAGCCATGTTCGCCCAGGTAAAACCGGAAGAAACCTTGGTCCTGAACAAAAACAACAAGCTCATTCAATTCCTGCTTGCTTCCGCAGGCAAAGACGCTCCCGACGCAGACAGCGATATGATCTGCCGCCAGGTATACGATCTGGCGCTGATGAGCCACCGCAGCCTGACCAGCGAGGAAATGACTGCCTTCATCGACCGGAGCAGCCGTATTTTGGAAAAACTGGCGGAATTGGAGCAATAAGATTTCGCATTCGCACAAAAACCAGCAAAGCAATGTTTCCAAAAGCATTGCTTGCTGGTTTTTTATTGCATAACATAAAATTCAAAAAATACATCTACCATACACTATTCTAAATTTGAATGAATTTTATTTATTTTTTATATATTTTAGTTCATTTTACCAAAAAATACAAATATATACACATATTTATATTGCAATGCACTCATAAATATGTTATATTTTACCTATGGATGGTAGCCGGCACATCATTTATATCAGCAAAATTATGCATTTCAAGAAAGTTGCTTTTTTATGAAAAAACAACTTATCACAACTTTCATCTTATCCATCTGCATATCAAGTACGGCTTTTGCACAGGATTACCATGCAACGAATGATTCTTTTGCAGGTTCACCACAAACAAAAGAATTGTGCCAAAACAGTACATTTCAGGAAGTAGAACAAATCGATGGATTATATCAGTTCACATTCACAACAAATGAAATGACGGATGAAATGAGGGAAATAGCCGCAAATAGTATCGCACCTTTACCAGCAAAAGGAACAGGATCTCCTCAAGCATCACCAACTGATGTAAAAGCGCAATCAACCATTATCTTAGCTACAGAAGATGAAAAACAAGCGGAAGAATGGATAGATTTGTTAGCAAGCACCGATGATTCTGTCACGGAAAGAGTTTGGGATGATACTTATGGCGTACAAGGCATCCTCACTGTATATTATATTGAAGGTAATTTAATTCCAGGTCTTGATGATGTGGATTGTGTCTTGCTCACCGAAATTGAGGGTGATGTAAATGTTTCAGATTCTGCAATTCAAATTTTAATGAATCGTGATAATCGCTTGGCTTATGGTTGCAATGACGCACACAACGATACATACGGACAATATGATGATGTAAGAATTTATGAAATTCCATTTACAGAATCTATTCCAAATGATTGGTATCCAGCTGATATTGGACAATCTGTTGTACGTGCCGTTGGGGCTGTTTGGGAAATTCCTCTTCGTCGCGGAAGTACAGAATGGATGTTAACTGTGGAAAATGTTTTATATGGAGATATTACCATCTAAGTATTTTATTTTTAATCATTCCCGTATAAAACGGATGGGATCTGTCACAGCGGGACGGTTCCCATCCGTTTTCTGACGGACAAACTGACGATTTGAGAAAGCGGGTGATTGGATGAAACCCTTCCTTGCCATCTTTTTCTGCTTTGCCCTGTCCGCCGGCATACCGGTGCAGGGACAGCCGGCATCTGCCCAACCGAGCGCCGCGGATACAGGCGGTTTTTATACCACCGCCTTTCAGACAGGCACCATGACGGATGCCATGCGGGCGTCTGCCGCAGCAAGCCTTGTCTCCCTGCCGCCCCAAACGGCTGCAGCCCTGTCCCCCGACAATGTGAAAGCGCGGACAACCGTCATCCTGGGCACTGATGACGCCGCCTATGCCAAAGCATGGGACGCTTCCCTTCCCACGACAGACAACTCCCGGACAAAGCGGGTCTGGGACGACACCTACGGCGTGCAGGCCACTCTGACCGTATACTATGTCGACGGGGATCGTCTCCCGGCATCCGACCATACCGACAGCATCCGGATTACCGGCATGGAAGGCAATCTTCAGATATTCGATCCCACCATTATGGTTCAGATGAATCCAAACCATGTCCTGTCGTACAGCTGTTTCGACCATCATCCGGCAACCTGGGGGCAGTCTGTCACAACACAGATCCCGTCTGTCCCCTTTGCCCTCCCTGTTGCGCAGGATTGGGTTGCAGCGGATACCAGCCAGGAATGTCTCGGCTCCGTCGGCGTCGTCTGGCAGATCCCCCTGCGCCGGGGTGATACGGAATGGACGCTGACCGTGGCGCAGCCCCTGCGTGAACCTGCCAACCTGCCGCTTCTGGCATGGTCGCCTTTGGCGTAACATTGTTCTGCGGGGTCTTTCTGTCTCAATCGACTTTCCCAAAAGCCATATCCGGATATTTTTACAGAAAGGAGCATCCTGATGAAACAAATCCTGATGAATTATCTCTGCCTGCTCTATTGGGTGGTTTTTGCCTCGTTTTATGAGGACATTGCGTGGGGGTTTCCCGTTTACTGGCAATTTCTCAGCTTCGGGTACCTTCTGGTGCTTGCCATCGCCATGGTCTATCTGATCCGGCAAAAAATTTTCTGGTTCGATGTCACCAATGTCTTTGTTTTCTGGATCCTCGTCAACATCCGGTACCGTTGGTTCGCGCCTGTGCTGACGCGCATAGATGTCTTCCTTGCATTTTTATTGCTCATTGTCATGGTTTTGGCGCTGATTCGAAAATTCCAAAACAAACGGCAGTCTCCAAATACCTCCTCTGAGGTTTAACAAAAAAAGGGCGCCCACAGAAGCTCCCACAGATCACCAAATCATCTCCAAACAGAACAGGCATTGGAATGATCCAGTGCCTGTTCTGTAAGATATTTCCTCTTCTTTCCATAGAGAACGGGATGGAGTAGTAAATCCGCCCGCATCCCATCCCTGCATATCACTGTCCGTTCCCATTGACAACAGACCTTTTGCGGCAGTTCTTGCCTTCACTTGTCTGCATCAAGCCAATTTCCATCCTGTTGCAGCTTCCAATTCTGCCTGTTCCACATATGTATACCCATTCACATGATATACCGGAATATCCACTTCATTTCCATCCAGTATCAACCGCCACGCGGATACACTGCCCACTGACGCCAGCGGCTGCTGTTCCACTTGTGTTCCTGTTGCCGCATACGTTTCCCCGCTGGTCAGATGCACCGTATCAGATGCGCTATCAAACGCTATAGAAACTGGGTTCCCTGCTTCCGCCGCCATCAAGGCTGCCTGACGCACACTAATATATACAGCAGGTTCTTGCGTTTTCTCTCGGAAAATCCAAATCTGGGCAGGTTCCGTATTTTCTCCTATGGAAACACTTACTTGCTCCGCTACACCGTCTTTAGAAAATGTCTTTGTCTCCGCGTTGTACACATAATCCGTAATATCGGTATCCACGCCATTTGCATCCGTTGTTACCGTCACAATACCAAAGTCGTTGTCATTGATCACTACAATCTCTCCTTTGTCGGTCATGCAAATCCCTTCCGCTTTCTCTGCTGTCCAGCCATACGCGCGCAGATCCAACAACAGTTCTTTTTGAGCAAAGCCAATGTCCTGTAATGCTTCTGCCGGTGCGTATTCCAACGCACTGCCTTCATAAGTAAGATTCGAAATATCCTCCGCCGTGGAAAGGTCAACACGATAGATACGGTTTGACATCGTACCATCTGCCAGCTTGCCCTGCTCAATGAGCAGCAATGTATGGTCATCTATGGCGTAAATATCCCCGATTTTGCAGTTTGCCGGTGAACTGTACTGCGACAAATCCACGGGATATGCATACATTTTGGTCTCTTTTGTCACCGGATCCAACGCCACGATTCGAGTAAAGCAGGCGGTTTTCTGTGTTTCTCCATTGACATCCAGCACACTCTGCACAGAAGCCAACACCGTTCCGGATGGCGTTATGGTCAGCCCTTCAAACCCTCTATTAGGAATTCTGTATTGCAAAATCTCCGGCAGACCGTCGCCCGGTGCATATTTTTCCAATAGGGTTCCATCCGCATCCACTTTCACCAAAAATGGACCATATTCATCGCACAGCCAGAAATTCCCGTCCGCATCCACGGCAATCCCTTCCGTATCCAAACCGTCTGCATCATAGCCAATTTCATTCATCTCCATATCCAGAGCTTTTTCCCCTGTGGAACCGATCAGTCCTGCTTCCAGTGGCAAACCAGATATTTCGTTGCCTTGCGCGTCTTTCAGTGTAATTGCTTCCGACACACGAGCACCTTCCGAAGTCACCGTTACAACTCCAATGCTCGGTACAAAATCCGGACAGGGAAATATTTTTGCCTCATTTGTTGTTCCATTCCTGTCGTAACGCGGTGCATCCGCATTCGGACCTCTGTCTGTCACTGCATAAAACTGCGGATTGCCTTCTGCATCATATCCACGAAAGGTTACTGCAGAGCCAAATCCCGTCACCAAACCACCTTCAAAATACCCTTCCGCCGAACCGGAAAAGGGTACTTTCAGCGCATCTGCCACCTCAACATCATAAGCCGTCGCTTCATATTCTGCTGCAAACACAGGAACACTCTGCAACACAAACATACTGATCAATGCTGTAGAAAACACACGTTTTTTCATTTCTGATATCCTCCTCTTTTTCTAATCAATCTTATTGAATCATATTTACATCAGAAACAAATGAATATGTTGTAAAATTCCCGTGAAATTCTTCTGTATTCTGACCGTTCTCAATCAGATATCAAACCCTTTCCTTGCATCCAGTCCTCTCACCCAACTTGCTATACTTTGTTCGCATGTCAGTACTTTTTGAAACTTAATACCTGTCCTTTCCCTGTTTGCTATATGCATCACCACACATCTCGGTGCTCCATTTTCTTTCCACGTTTACTATGGATGCTCTAAAGAGCGGCTTTGTCTAAGCGGAATTTTAGTTTGGCTCTTTTTTCTGTGCCTGATATGCACAACAAAACATCTTTCCCCGCCTATTGCTCGTTCAGTTCCCTTCCAAACGTCACCTACTTTGTTTCTCTAACATGCACGATTTTGTTTTGACACATCATTCGGTTTTCTCCTTTCGAAGAAACAAGAGCAGATCCCCGATGGAACCTGCTCTCATTCGCTCTGTTGTATTTGATTGTTCTCTTGGCACAATCCAAACACATCCAGCGCTTACAATCCTTAGATATTTCTACTTTTCTGCCGCTGCCATTGCTTCATAATGTGATATCCAACTCTACGGGGCAATGATCCGATCCCATCACATCACTGTGAATTTTGGCATCCTGCAGACAATCCTTCAGCCGTTCTGACACCACGTAATAATCAATCCGCCAACCAGCGTTATTTTTTCTGGCGTTGAAACGGTAACTCCACCAGGAATACACGCCTGTAAGCTCTGGATAAAAATAACGGAACGTATCCACAAACCCCGCATGCAGCAATTCTGTAAACTTTCCTCTTTCTTCATCGGTAAATCCTGCACTGCGGCGATTGGTAGACGGATTTTTCAAATCGATTTCCGTATGTGCCACATTCAAGTCACCACAGACAATCACGGGTTTTTTCTCGTCCAACTCTTTCAAATATGTTCGGAATGCATCCTCCCATTCCATCCGATAGGCAAGGCGAGCATTTTCCTGCTGTGAATTAGGCGTATACACTGTGACATGATAAAAATCCGCAAACTCCAGTGTAATCACCCGCCCTTCTTGATCATGCTCTGCAATGCCCAGTCCATAACTGACGGAAATCGGCTCCTGTTTGGTAAATACCGCCACCCCGGAATATCCTTTTTTCTGTGCATAATTCCAATATTGATGATATCCCTCTGTAGGCAGATCTATCTGCCCTTCTTGTAACTTGGTTTCCTGTATGGAAAAAATGTCCGCATCTGCCGCCTGGAAATATTCTAGAAATCCTTTGCCAACTGCAGCGCGCAGCCCATTGACGTTCCATGAAATCAGTTTCATGACGTTCCCCGCCTTTCTGTCTGTTTTCCAAAGTATATCACATTCCATCCGCTTTGTCTTGTGTCTTTTGCATCAATCAGGTAAAATAATAACCAGATACCCCATTGTGTATGCAGCTTCCCTTTGCACTCATGCTACATGGGAACCCAATGTGATTCGAAGAGAAAAGATACCACTTTGTATCCGGGCAGTTATCCGTTGCTTCCCCGCCATGCCGCTGATTTCTTCAGCCAGCGATCCAGAAAGGAGTCCCTCCATGAACATACAAATTTACGGTTCTAAAAAATGTTTTGATACCAAAAAAGCAGAACGATACTTCAAGGAACGCAACATTCCCTATCAGTATATCGACCTTCCTCGCTACGGCATGAGCAACCGTGTCTTTGCATCTGCAAAATGCAAACTCAGCGTGGAGGATATGATCGACCGCAAATCCAAAGCATATCAAGCGTGTAATATGGATTATATTGACGAGAGTAAACGGGAATCTACCCTTTTGGAGCATCCTGCCATGTTTCGTACGCCCATTGTCCGCAACGGCGGATCGTTTACACTAGGGTACTGTCCAGAAATTTGGAAACACTGGAACTAATTTACAGAAGGAGGTTATTGCAAATGAAAATTGCACTGGCACAATTGGACATGGGTTTTGAAAACCCTCCTTTCGCCCAAAACCGCTGTATGGAAATGATGGCAGAAGCTGCAAAACAGCAGGCAGACTGCATTGTCTTTCCAGAAATGACCCTCACCGGATTTACTATGTTGCCGGAACAATTTGGAGAACAGAAAGAAAACAGCCCTACGGTAGCATTTTTCCGCACTGAAGCCATCCGACATCAGCTTGCCGTTGTCTTTGGCGTGATTTTCTTAGAAAACGGTGCTGCTACGAATCATAGCATTGTGCTGGATCAGAATGGCAATCTTTTAGCAGATTACGCCAAAATTCATCCTTTTTCCTATGGCGCGGAAGCCAAACATTACATTGGTGGAAACAAACTTGCGTTCTGTCAACTTAATGATGTATCCCTTTCCCCCTTTGTTTGCTATGACCTGCGCTTTCCGGAAATCTTTCAGGTGGCATCCCGCCATAGCCATATTCTGACAGTCATTGCAAACTGGCCGGCAGCAAGAGCAGCGCACTGGAAAATACTGCTGCAAGCACGCGCCATTGAAAATCAATGTTTTATCATTGGTGTGAACCGCAGTGGCAGCGACCGCACCCTCACCTACAGCGGAGACAGTATGCTGGTTTCCCCTACCGGAGAAATCTTAGCACAACTGACAACACCAAATGCGCTGGCAGTTGTGGAAATCCATCCGGAAGAGGCAGAAGCGTATCGCAAAGAATTCCCGTTGAAGGCAGATCGAAAAGAAGCGCTGTACTACAGCTTCTTCCAGAGCCATTTGGAATGACATATTTTTTGCATCAAAGCCAAGAAATCTGCCCATTTTACTCCTTTATCCATGATGGAAGCCAACCCTGTCGGAATCCGTCTGAAGAGAATTCCGTCTTTTTCCGTATAAATACGGGTTCAAAACAAGGAATCTTTTCTATTTTCGTTTTGATGTAACGGTTTTTCATCCTTTTCGCACAACAATCGAAGGATGTATCCTCAGATGGCAAGCATACCGTCAAGGTGTCGCTATCCCTCTGTTTGCCATCTGACCCTATTCAAATTTGCGCGTATTCAGAAATTCACAGTTACTTTTTCAAATCACCCTAAAACAATATCGACCCATGATGGTTGTTTTCCGAATACCGGACATCAAAAAACAGGAAGCATTGCTTGTCGTTGCAAGCTCTTCTTCCTGTTTCTATCCATCTATCTTGAGACATATTGCAAAACACTGCTTTCTTTGCCCTCAAACTCCCTTTGCAACATCGTACACGTTTTTCTCTGCTGCCATCTTTCCATTGATAACAATCTGAAATCATATACTGCTTCTTTGCTGTGATTGAGAACCGTTTTCCCAATCTATGTACATATATTTTTGTTAAATCTGTTTTCACTGCAGCAACAAAGCAATCAAATCCTTTTGTGTCAAATGGCACACATATTCTCCCACATCAATATCCTCCAAGCGTTTTTGCAGCGCACTTTCTTCCATTTTACTGCCAATTAAGGCATCAATCAATTGCTGTTTCTCTCCGTTTCCGAAATAATCTCCGTAAAAATCCAGCTGATGTAAGATGCCTTTTTCCACCTCCATATAGGCTTCCACCTTCCCACATCCCTCAAACCGCCGCTCTTTGCGTATGCGATACTGTGGGGAAGCGCCATAGTTCCACTCCCATGTGTCATACCGTTGCTGCTGGATTACTCGAATCCGTGCAATATCCTCCTCCGTCAGTGTATACGCCTGCATTCCAGTTTCCGCAGCCATATACTGCTCCAATTTTTCCCAGAACGCCTCCACCGGAATATCTTCTTTCATATACTCCCGTACATTCGTCACACGGCTGCGCACTGACTGCACTCCTTTGGAAACAATCTTATCCTGAGATACCTGCAGTGCTTTGGATACCATATCTAAATCACTGTCATACAAAATGGTGCCATGATGCATAATCCGCCCTTGTTTGGCATATTGAGAATTTCCTGAAAATTTCTTTCCTGCAATGGTCATGTCATTGCGCCCGTTGATTTGTGCTTCCACACCAAAATGTGCCAACGCTTGGACAATCGGTCGGCAAAATACAGAAAAATCAAATGATTGCAAACCGTCTCCTTCCGATACAATAAACGTAAAATTTAGATTTCCCAAGTCATGGTACACTGCGCCGCCGCCAGAAAGCCTGCGCACCACGTCAATATGATGCTCCCGTACATAAGGCTCATTGATTTCACCAATGGTATTTTGATGTTTTCCGATAATAACCGCATGGTCATTTTGCCATAGCATAAAATAAGACTGACTGCGGTCCATCCGGTCAAACACATATTGTTCCAACGCCAAATTAAATTTTGCATCTGTGGATGGGCTTTTGATATAACGCATGGATATACCTCCTTACTTCGTGCAATATGGAAAATATTCCTCTATGGGGTTGGCATAGAGGAATATTGGAATGGAGTTTGATTCCATATTTTCAGGAATCATCTATCATTTATTTGGAATATGGATGGCTCTTTTGGTTGCTGCTAGCGCTGCTTCTCGCACCGCCTCTGTCACCGTTGGATGTGCGTGAATGGTTGCATAAATATCTTCTACTGTTGCTTCCATGCCAATGGCAAGGGCACATTCTCCAATCAAATCGGTTGCTCTAGGCCCTAAAATATGTACCCCCAGCACTTCATTGTATTCTGTGCCGATCAGGAATTTGATCATCCCTTCGCCGCCATTCATAATCAATGCTTTGCCGTTTGCCATCAACGGGAATTTTCCTACCCGATAAGAAATTCCAGCTTCTTTCGCTTTTTCTTCCGTCAACCCCACACCGGCAAATTCCGGATTGGTATAAACGCAAGAGGGATTGGTCTTTCCGTCATAAACCGCTTCCTCTCCCATAGCGTTCTCTGCCGCCACTTCCCCTTGTGCCGATGCCACATGTGCCAGCATCACTTTCCCCAAACAATCTCCAATGGCATAGATATGTTCGATATTGGTTTCCATTTTTTCATTTACTGTAATTCTGCCTCGGTCATGCGCAATCCCAATCCGATCCAATCCCAGCATAGCGGTATCCGTCCTGCGCCCTACTGCTACCAGCACTTTTTCCGCTGTATAAGAGAGAATTTCACCATTTGTTTCCACCTGTACCTTCGCTCCTGCCGGATCTGCTTCCACCGACTGCACCTTCGCTTCCGTCAAAATGGTAACGCCGTTTGCTTCCATCTTTTTGCGCAGCATTGCCGTCAATTCTCCGTCCATCATCGGTAATAGCTTCGGCATTGCCTCCACCACCGTGACTTTCGTGCCAAACTGGCTATATGCCGTTGCAAGCTCGATCCCAATCACGCCGCCGCCAATGACCAGCAGGGACTTGGGAATCTTCTCAAATGCCAATGCACCTGTGGAATCCACACAGTTGGCATTTTCCGAAATCCCGGGAATGGGCGGAACTGCCGGAACAGAGCCGGTTGCAATGATTGCCTTGTCAAAGGGCACCGTCTCCCTGGAGCCGTCTTTTTTGGTCACGGTTACAGAGGAACGATCTGCAAATTCCGCTGTTCCTTCGATCACTTTGATTTTATTTGCTTTCATCAAACCGGTTACGCCGCTGACCAGTTGATTGGTTACCGCCGTTTTCTTTTGCTGTACGCGGTTCCAGTCCACATTTTGCACCATAACCTGAATTCCCAACTGTGCCATTTCTTTTGCTTCATGCAGAGATTCTGCTGCATGAAGCAGCACTTTGGTGGGAATGCACCCCACATTCAAACAAGTACCGCCCAATTTATTCTTTTCTACCAGTGTCACCTGTCCCCCCAGCTGAGCCGCCCGAATCGCGGCGACATATCCACCGGGACCGCCGCCAATAACAACCACGCGAACAGGACCGTCCGGTTTTGCCGTTTCTTGCGCCGCCGGCACTGCAGCCGGAGCCGCTGTCGTGGGTGCAGCAGTTTCCCCTACGCTTTCTCCAGGTTGTCCGATATAACCTAACAACCCTTTGACCGGCACATCTTCGCCTTCCTGCGCAACAATGCGCAATAGTACACCGTCTGCTTCACTTTCGATTTCACTTGTCAATTTATCTGTTGTGATCTCTAAGATCACATCCCCTTTTTTTACCGTATCGCCTTCTTGTTTCAGCCATTTGGCAACCGTGCCTTCTTCCATGGTCAAACCAAGCTGCGGCATTTTGATTTCAAAAGCCATATTTCCTGCCTCCTAAAGCTGCTGTTTCCTATCGTTTTCTTTTCAGAGAGGGTATTCTTTTGCATTTTAATCCATTTTTCTTTGGTATATTTGTTCTGTTCTCTTTTGTCAACCCGCATTACAATAAAATCTGCATCGGGTCTTCCAGCAGTGCCTTCACTGCCAACTCGAACTTCGCTGCAACAGCACCGTCAATCAAACGATGGTCAAAGGTAAAGGAGATCCGCATGACCTGTTTTTTGAAAATCTTTCCATCTTCATCCATTGCCAGCTCGTCTTGGATTGCACAAACACCCAAAATGCCTGCATCTGGCTGATTGATAATCGGATCAAACGTTTCCACACCGAACATCCCCAAATTGGAAATGGTAAAGGTAGAACCTTTATATTCTTCCATCGTCAATTTATTTTCTCTTGCACGAGATGCCAAATCTCTTGCCGTTTCTGCCAATTCACTTAAAGTCAGTTTATCCGCATCTCGAATAACCGGAACAATCAAACCATCATCCAATGCAACTGCCATACCCAGGTTTACATGAGCACGTTTGATGATTTGATCCCCGTCGATGCTAACCAAAATATGTTTATTTGCTTTCAGTGCTTTCGCAACTGCTTTCAAAACAAAATCGTTTACAGAGAATTTCTGGTCACTGCTTTCATTTACCTGTTTGCGGAATGCCATCAATGCCGTCACATCAATCTTCACATTCTGTGTCACGGTCGGAATTTCTCTTGCAGATTTTGCCATGCGTTCTGCTACCACTTTGCGCATGCCAGCCAGTTTCACCACTTCATCTCCGTCCATCAATTCCAGATGTTCCACTTTCGCTGCCACGGGCTTAGGCGCTGTTTCCACCACGGGTACCGGTTCCTGTTTTTGTGCCTCTGCCGCTGCCAAAACATCCTTTTGTACAATTCTGCCTGCCGGACCGCTGCCTTTCAGATTCTGATACGCTACACCCAATTTTTGGGCTGTTTTCTTTGCCAACGGCGAAATTCGAACTCTTCCGCCTGTTGCTGCCTGTACCTGTACCACAGAATCTGTGGGTACCGGTTTCGGCGTAGTTGCAGTTTCCGGTGCAGGAACCGCCTCCTGTGCAGGTGCTGCACCATCTGCAATTTTTTCACCCGCTTCGCCAATATACCCTAAAATGCCTTGTACCGGCACATCTTCGCCTTCTTTTGCCACAATTTTCAGCAAAACACCATCTGCTTCGCTCTCAATCTCGCTGGTTAGCTTATCCGTCGTAATTTCCAAAAGCACATCACCGGTTTTTACCGTATCGCCTTCCTGCTTAATCCATTGCGCAACGGTGCCTTCTTCCATCGTCAGCCCCAACTGCGGCATCTTAATTGCAAAAGCCATATCGCTGCCTCCTTATCTGTTCAGAACTTTCTTTACTGCCTGTACGATGTTTGCAGGATGCGGGAAATTTTCATCCTCCAGCGTCGGACTGAACGGAGAAACAATGTTCAGTCCGCAGACACGCATCACCGGCGCATCCAACTCATCGAAGAGTTCTTCCGCAATCTGTGCGGAAATTTCCGCCGCATAACTGCCGCGTTTCACTTCTTCCGACACCACGATGACATTATGGGTTTTGGAAACCGACTGTTCAATGGCTTCCCAATCCAACGGCACCAATGTCCGCAAATCCAATACTTCCGCAGAAATACCTTCTTTTGCCAGTTCCTCTGCCGCTTCCAGTGCAAAATATACTTCTCTGCTCCAAGTAATGATCGTAATATCGCATCCTTCTCGTTTCACGTCGGCTTTTCCTAATGGGATGATATATTCTTCTTCCGGAATTTCCTCTTTTTTTGCATATAGCAGTTTATGCTCCATGCACATCACCGGATCATTATCGCGAATTGCTGCTTTCAAAAGCCCTTTGGCGTCTTTTGCAGTGGAGGGAGCGATGACTTTCAAGCCAGGCGTATGGCAGAAAATATTTTCCAAACACTGAGAATGCTGACCAGCGTTTCTTCTGCCTGCCCCCATCGGCAGACGAAGGACCATGGGGACCGTTGCCTGACCGCCTGTCATATACCGCATTTTTGCCGCCTGATTCAGAATTGGATCGGCAGCTACGGTAATAAAATCATCATACATCAGCTCCACCACCGGACGAATCCCACGCATGGCTGCACCGACAGCCATGCCGCAAAAACCGGACTCGGAAATCGGCGTATCAATCACTCTGTTTTCCCCAAACTCTTCCTGAAATCCAACCGTAATGCCAAAAACATTCCCCATTTTTCCCATATCTTCTCCCATGATAATCACATTGGGATCTCTCACCATTTCTTCATGCAATGCTTCGCCAATGGCTTTGCTGATACTGATTTTTTTGCTCATCTTACGACGCTCCTTTCATTATCGGAAGAATATACATCTGTTGTTGCTTCGGAAGGATCCGGATATGCAGACTGATCTGCAAATACATATGCTTCTTCCAGTTCTGCCTGCACTTGTGCTTCCAATGCCTGCAGTTCTTCTTCCGTTGCCACACCATCCTCCAGCAGTCTTTTGCGCATATTGGGAATGGCGTCTTTTTTATGCGCTTCTTCCATGTAAGAAGCAGGGCGATAATTCGCAGGATCCCCGCAGTAATGTCCTTGATGGCGGAATGTCATGCACTCTACCAAAGAAGGTCCATTGCCTTTTCTGGCATGATCTACTGCCTTTTTCACTGCTTCATAAACCACAACAGGATCGTTTCCGTCTACCGTTACGCCGGGAATATCATATGCTTTTGCCCGAACAGAAATGGTATCGGTGTTGGTTACGCTATGGATATTTACGGATACCCCGTAATTATTGTTTTCACATAGAAATACCACCGGCAGTTTCCATGCTGCCGCCATATTGATGGCTTCATGGAAGGTTCCTTGGTTGGATGCACTGTCGCCAAAAAAGCACAGTGTCACATGAGTATCTCCATAAATCTTAGAAGCCAGCGCAGATCCTGCCGCAATCGGAATACCGGCACCCACAATCCCATTCGCGCCTAGGCTGTGCAGCCCTTCAACATCCGCGATATGCATCGAACCGCCTTTGCCTTTGCAATAGCCCGTTTCTTTGCCAAACAGTTCCGCCAGCATTTTATCTATTCTTGCACCCTTTGCAATACAATGCCCATGTCCGCGATGCGTCGAAGTCATATAGTCGCCTTCTTCCAGCGCATAGCAGGCACCGGTTGGCACCGCTTCCTGACCGATGCACAGATGGATATTCCCTGCCAACATGCCTTTGGTAAAACAATCTGCCGCTTTCATTTCAAATGCTCTGATCCGCAGCATGGTTTGATACATGCCTACCAACATTTCTTTCGTGTATTTCTTTCCGCTCACGTAAGCTCACACCTTTCTTGTCTTTGTTCTCAAAGCTGTTTCGGGGCAAACAAAGGAACTTCCAATTCCTCATCGTACTTTCTGCCCATGTCAATCCCTTCCAGTTCTCCCAGTACCATATCTACGGTCAAGAGCACTTTGTTTCCTTCAATCAAGTGTCCGCCATGTCCGTTTCCATATCTATCGCTCAACGAGATATGTACATGCAGCAGTACTTCTCCATCTGCGTCATGGCAAATCATACCACTGGCATTGGTCAACTCAATAGGTCCCTGAATCGTCACCGCTTCGCTGTATCCGTATCCAGCCTTTTTATCCGGCAGTTCCACCGGATTGAAAAATGCCGCACCGTCCAAACTTCCAATCGCACTGAGAATAATGCCGTTTTTCAGATTTTGTTCTTCACACAGTTTCTGCAGGCTGAGCAGAACGTCATCTCCCGGATGAAACCGTACCGCAATGATGCGTTTTAAGGAGCCTTCCGCCATTTCAAATCCTTGTTTCATACGCGCCTCCTTGTCCGAATTCTTTTTTTGAATTCATTTTTATAATTTTTGAATTCTTTATAAGTAAAATAGCATTCACTAACAATTTTGTCAATAGACTTTCCGCACTTTTTCTAGCATTACTGCAAGATTAGCAAAAAAGCCAAAAACCGTTTTCTTTTGTTTTTCACAACATACGTAAGAAAAATTCCCCTCTTTGGCAAACGTTTTTCAACACTTCCAACAAAAACACTCCATTTCTGACATTTTTCAAATCTGCCCTAGACGCCGCAGACAAAAGACAAAGAAAAAAATAGACAATAACGAAACCACCATCGACAACACAATAAAGTCTCCTGCCAATTTTGCATCTGCATCAAACTGCAGTGCAAGCTGATAAGTCGTAATGGCGCCCGGTGCCGAAACGAAGATCAAAATCGGTATCATTTCCGTCACCGGAAGATGTAGCCAAAAAATTGCAATACCAAGACAAATCACCGGCAGTAAAAATAATTTGACCACCAGCATAGCCGCCAGTACCGACCGGTCCGCTCCAATTCTGCGCAGGGAAAAACGACTGCCTAATAACAAAAAAGCCAGCGGCGTCGCAATCCTTGCCAAATCCATGATTGCCGATTCCATCGGCTGCCAAACACCCCAACCGCTTTTCTGTACCACAATGCCGACACAAACGCCCCAGAGAATGGGATTGGTCATGATTTCTTTCCCTATCTGTTTCCATTGAAACCGATCCCCTCTTGCATAATACGCATATAAGAAAATTCCAGCTGTATTCAGCAGCGGCAACGTCACCGCCGTCATAGCCGCAGCAATCTGCGCGCACAATTCACCGCCCAGCTTCAACGAAAACGGAATGCCATACAGCATAAAATTTCCGCGATACAGCGACTGTATAATCACACCGATACGCCGACGATCTTTTTCCCATTTTGGAATCCAATACATCCCCAGGCAAATGGAGATCAGCACAATACCTACTGCAAAAATTGTCGGTCGTACCGCTGCTGCGACTCCTTCCTGCGCCTGATATAAGTTGCAAAATACCAGCAGCGGGAATAGAAAGCGAAAACACAGCCGATCTCCTTGAATGCAGAATGATTCTGTCAACAATCCGTTTTCTTTCAGCAGAAACCCTGCCAATAAAATCAAAAATGTCGGCAGCACTGCTTGACATGCAAAGATAAAATCTTCCATATCTTTCCCCCTCTATTCCCATATCCAAGTCTGCATGGGTTCTAATAACAGCCGGATTGCGGTATCCTTCCACTGCAATGCATCGCGCTGTGCCATCCGCCGCATATGAAGCAGATCATCTGCTTCAAACGGAAGATGGTATACCACTACCTCTTTGGTTCGCAATTGCTCCCGCAAGATGCACTGACCTTCCTTGCTGTGGAAAAACAGTGGATTGACAAACACTGCTGTAAAATTCATATTTGAAAATAAAGAAAAATCCTCATGCACAAAATCCACATCTGCAGTGAATAAAAATTTTTCTCCCTGCATCGTCAACAAAAAACACATATGCGCTACATCCCGATATGCCTCCCCTTGATGACGCATGGCATAGGCTTTCAGTCGCACATCCTGTGAAAGCAGATACGTACGATACTGCGGATGGCATCGTGGAAACTGCAGACAGGGGATATTTCTTTGCACAATGGCATCCAAAAACCATTTCCCTCCTGCATCTTCAGGCAAAAATATTCCTTTCACTTTCTGCATCTGAAAATATTCCAACGTCATTTCCGCAGAAAAATGATCTGCATGATCATGAGAAAATAACAAATACTGCACCTGAGAGAAGATTCCCTCTCCCTGTTTGATTTGCTGCCACAAAGTTTGTGACGGACTGCTGAAGCGATGTCCCCCAGCACCAAAAATACTATCCAGCAGTATTTTTGTTTTCCCACATTGTATCAATAAACCAGTATTCACTGTATAAGTCATTTTGCATACTTCTCCCATACAACCCTCCTGTGATTCAAATACAAAAAAAGATGCCGCATGGAAGAATCCATACAACATCTTTTCTGATAGCATGCAGACAGTTTCTCCCGAAAAAACTGTCGCTTTTACATATTTAATAAGGTAGAAAGTCTATGTATCCGTTTCAAGTAATACGATTATGTTCTATGGAGATAGAGAAAAAGAAATAGAGATCTTGCCGTTGCTGCATCAACCGTCCATCGTAACGCCGCCGTCTACATCGCTGATTTCTCCTGTCGCAAAGCTGGACAAATCCGATGCATAAAATAAAATCATATTCGCAATTTCTTTCGGCTGTGCCCCTCTGCCCAGCGGAATGGTGGATATAATTCTTTGCATCTTTTCTTCGCCCATATTTGCTGTCATCGGTGTCAATGTCAAACTGGGGCAAACTCCATTACATGCTACCCCATAAGGTGCGCCTTCTCTTGCTACCGCTTTTGTCAAGCCAATGACGCCTGCTTTTGATGCGGCATACGCACTAGTTCCCAACAATCCGCCGCCACGTTTTGCTGCTACAGATGCTACATTCACGATTCTGCCATATCCTTTTTCTTTCATTGCCGGATAAATCACACTGATTGCCGTATAAACACCAGTCAGATTGATGGCAATCACACGATCCCATTCTGCCTGTTCCACTTCTTCAAACGGCTTTGTGCTGACAATCCCTGCATTATTGATTAGGCTGTGAATCTGACCAAAGTCTTTCAGAATCTGGTGGAACACCGTACGGATATTGTCACTGTCCCCCATATTGACCTGATATACCGATACCTGATCCACGCCCAGTTCCTGTTTGACTTTTTCCGCTGCTTCCAAATTCAAGTCGACAATAATCGCATGACCACCGCCTTCTACAATGCCTGTCACAACCGCCTTTCCAATGCCGCTTGCGCCGCCGGTCACAATGACGTTCTTATTTGTAAAATCCATCGCATACACTCCATTCCTCATTTGTAGAATTTAATTTCTTAATTTTTGAATTCATTATATTTATTTTTGAATTTTATACATTAAATTTAGCATTCAAGCTAGTCCGTGTCAAGAACAATTTTCAACAAAACAAAATAGCGGAAATATGCCAAATTAGATTGCACTTTTTGCGCATTTTACCTCCTATTTTTGTGCATTTTTTGTTTATCCACAAACTTTTCTGCAAAAAAAATGCATCTTCTGCAAAAAAACAGGCTATATTCTCCATATCTCTTGACTTTCATTTTTCTTCTTTATATAATCTTTATAAACTATGAATCGTCAGCGTTGTATGACTAAAGACGTTTTTTGCTAATTTGGAACAGGGGGTATGCCATATGAAACGGGAAAGTATACAAGATGAATCGCTACTGGATTATGCACTGCGCGAAATCAAAGCACGCATCCAAAACGGTACCTATCCTCCTGGAACAAAATTGTCTACACAGGAGATCTCAGATTCGCTTGGCATCAGCCGCACGCCGGTTGTCGCCGCCATCAATCGACTGGTAGCGCAAGGTGTGGCAGAAGCCATTCCACGCCGCGGTACCATTGTTGCACAATTAAATACACGTCAAATCAAAGATATGATTGAAGTACGCAGGATGATTGAGGAATTTTCCATCCCACTCGCCATCAAAAATATGGATTACTGTCCAGAAATCATCTCCAAAATGGAAGAAACTATCCAATACTTCACGCATAAAGTATTGACTGACTATACCGACTTTGCCAACTTGGATACCCAATTTCATCAGCTCTATGTTTCTCTGACCTGCAATCAGCAGCTGATCAAACTGTATGAAATGAATTGGAGCGTCGGTGCTTTGTTTTATATGTACAGCGTTGCAAAAATGCCACTGAGTCGTCATGCGAAAGCTTTCAACCATCACAAAGAAATCTTTGCTGCACTCCTCTCCAGAGACGCAGAGCAGCTGCGCAAACGCATCCAAGAGCATTTTGAAATCATCTATGCATCTATCGAATGGTATGAAATGCAGCAGACATCCAATAATCCCTTTTGAGAATATGTGTATTCCTGCAGCCCCTCAATTCCAAAACTCCATTGAAACGGAACACAGCAACATACTGCCTATGCTTCTCTCCGTACAAGGGAGTTTTTTTTCTATCAAAAGGAAACACCGCTACAGATGATTCTCCTCTCCATAGCAATATACACCCTCCTTGTTATCTATCAAACTGTTCGTTTCTATTTTTCCTGACTGAGCCTTGAAACATTTCCAATGAACTCCATCTTTTTTCTGAATGAGTTATCCCTTGTTTTGCACATATATATGTTTCTATTGCAAACGAACTTTCGTACCGCCATACTTTCGGTGTCAAGACTCCGATATTAGTGTATCTGCAATACTGCTTACCATTTACTGCAAACATCGAAACGATAATCCCGTTTGTGTTCTTTCCCATTGGAAGTATCTTTTCAACACCATATTTTGCATACAAAAAAACAGTAACATCCGAAAGGATGTTACTGTTTCGCCATATCTTGCTATCATCATCTATTATTCTGACAGGAAGCTCGGTAACCATGTTGTCAATCCCGGAATATATGTAATCAGCATCAGGATAACCAAAGACAGTACCAGCATCGGTGCAACCGCCTTTAATGCCGCAGAGAGTCTGGAACCTGCAATCTGATTTCCCATCAGCATACAAATCCCTACCGGAGGTGTAATCAAACCGATACACATATTGAAAGACATTACGATACCAAAATGAATTGGATCAATGCCAAACGCATTCATCAACGGCAACAGCAGCGGTGTCATCATAACGATGGCCGCATTTGCTTCCATCAGCATACCAATAATCAGGAACAGAATATTGATCATCAACAGAATCACAAGCGGACTGTCTGTGATGGATGCAAATGTATTCAAAATCATCTCCGGCAAACCGGAAACCGTTACTACATAGCTGGAGGATTTGGACAAACCAACCATAACCAGAATGGTCGCTGTGGAAATACTGGATTCAATCAAAATCGTTCCGCAATCCTTTAAGCTCATATCTTTGTATACCAAGAAACTGATCAACAGCGCATAAACAACCGCAACTGCCGCAGACTCTGTCGGGGAGAAAATCCCGCCAAAGATACCGCCCAAAATAATCACCGGCATCAATAGCGCCCAAATACCGCTTTTCAGCGTTCCTACAATTTCTTTTGGCTTCTTTCTGGGCTGTGAAGGCAGATCATGTTTTCTGCCGTAGAACAGCGCATACCCTACCAGCACAATCGCCAGCATAATCCCCGGGATAACGGAACCAAGGAACAGCTTAGATACCGACTCGCCCGTAATACTGCCGTATACAATCAGTGTAATAGACGGTGGGATGATTGGTCCCAAAATAGATGCCATCGAAGCAATCGCAGCCGCAAAATGCTCTGGATATTTTTCTTTCTTCATTGCCGGAATGGTGATCCCGCCGACCGCAGATACCGTTGCAACCCCCGAACCAGAAATCGCACCGAATAATGCAGATGCCACAACCGTTACCACTGCTAGACTGCCTCGAATCCATCCGATAAAGGCATTGGAGATATCAATCAATTTTCCTGTAATACTTCGCGACATGATATTCCCCGCCAAAATGAAAAACGGAATAGCCAACAGAGAACTGGAGTTCATCCCGGCAAACATCTTCTGTGCCAAAATTTCAAACGGCAAGTCTGCCATCATCATGGCAATCAATGCAGAAATCCCCAAGGACAGATAAATGGGAACACCAAAGAGTGCCAAAATAATCAAACCAATAATAATGATTGCACCAATATTCATTCATTCGTCATCTCCTCTCCCGATTTTAACTTCTCTACATTCTTTCCGATGACTTCAATAGAAGTTAAAATCATCAGGAATGCGCCCAACGGAATACATGCATATGGAACTGCCATAGATACCTGCAGCCCAGGCGTCATATTTGCCGCTGTAATCTGACATAACGAAATGGAATATACAAACAGCACACATAAAAACAATATGCCCAGTATGGTCACCACAATGGTGTAAATACATTTTGCTCTGGGTTTGAGCAGATTCAAAAATACATCCCGAAGCGCAATGGCTGCTGCAATAAATACATCATAAATAAACAGATATCTTGCCAATTCCTCGCTCCATGCATTGGAAGCGCTGAATACATAACGCAGTACTACCTGATATACAATCACGATAACCATAATCGCTGCTGTAACCATCAGAAATGCTTTTTCTACAGATTCCAATCCATCTAAAAATTTGGTATATTTTTTCAGCATCGTATCTTCCTTTCTTTCTGTATTATGCCGCATCCGCACCGCTGTCTTCCAGCATCGGATCCATTGCTTTGATGCGGTTTGCCCAATCCGCTAATTCCGGATAATATGTATCTGTAAAGTCTTTAAAATAATCAATAAATTCCTGTGTATCTACTTCAATGACTTCACAACCATCTTCAATCAGTTGCGCTTCCGTCTGTGCTTCTCTCTCCAACATCAGACTATTCATTTGATCAGAAGCATAATCGGATGCTTCAATCACTGCCGCCTGAATATCTTCTGGCAAGCTATTGTAATAATTCCGATCCATAATAAACACATTTGCACTATATACATGATTGGTTTTAATCCAATAGTTGCAGACTTCTTGGAACGCATAGTTATAACTGTCACTGATTGGGTTTTCCTGTCCTTCCACTGTTTTCTGCTGTAAAGCCGTATACACTTCACTCATTGCCAGAGGCATCGGAGCAGCATCCAGATACTGCCATGTTTTCAAATATACATCCAGATTTGGTGCACGTAATTTGAATCCTTTCATATCTTCCGGTGTGTGCATTTCTTTCGTTGCTGTAACAATTCGTGCTCCGCGGTACATGTTACCCAGTAATTTGAAGTTCGTTTCTTCCCCAATCACTTCTTTCATTTCTTCCCCCAGATCACTTTCCCAAACTTTCATAAAATGGTCGTATCCACTGTATATATAGGGTAATGCATCCACATTTGCCAAGTCTGTAAATGTGGACAGTGTTCCAACTGATTCACACATAATATCTGCCACACCAATCGGCATGCATTCCAGCACCTCTGAGGTGCTTCCCAAACTTGCACCGCCATATAGTGTTACTTCGACTCTGCCATTTGTAATTTCTTCTATTTTTTCTTTGAAAAATGCAGCACCGTCATAGGCAGCATCGCCTTCTGAGCTGTTCAATGCCATCTTCCAATGATATTCTGCCGTATCATCGGTTGCACTGCCGCACCCTGTCAGCGCAGCTGAAGCTACTGCAACTGCCGCTAGACTTGATAAAATCCGTTTCACCTTCATTCCAGAACCTCCCTCTTGCGTTTCATGCGTTTCATCGTATGATTCCAATATAAAAATTCAAAAATTCAAAATAAATATAATTGAATTCATTTTAATCAAAATAGCATTTTATATTCATTCTGTCAATACAATAACCTTTTCAAAAATTGTTTTTAGAGAATATCACAAATTTTCCAGTCACTCTCCTACAAATCCCAAAATATATTGCATAAATATCCATACAACAAATTACAATATGCACAAAACATAGCGATTTCTTTTACTTTTTCTCATCAAAAACACAATACGTCTAAAATACGCAAAAAAATATGTACGAAATGAAGTACATAAAATAATGCATTCTACTAAAAACATGTAGATTCCTTCTCCTATACATTTCTCACAAAATATATCTCCAATATTACAAAAATTCCCTTTTTTCGAAAAAATTCTCTTTTGCAACCATACTTTATATCGTATTCTTTAAAAACTGTATCCTCCGTTTCATACAATTCTTTTTTCTCCACATAATCTTTTTATATTTTTCTTCCATATAATCATTTACAGCAGTTTGCAAAATTCTCCAAAAAGCTTCCTTGGAAACCATCTTATTTCCGATGCAACGATTTTTTACCACTTTTCACAGCATTTTACGACAACACTTGATTCCTCTCAAATGATTGGCATGTTTTTTTCAAAGATTCAGGCTTCGTAACAAACTCAAACATCATGAAGTCATTTTAGGTATTCCATATCCCTCTCTTTTCTTTTTTGAATCCCCACATGCACAATGTAGGAATGCCATTTTTTCTGCTTCCGATTCCATTACAATAAAAAACCTGCTTGCAAAAATCCAAAAAACAACCTACAATGAAAAAACAGACTTCATCTACCCAAAATCAGAATTCCATCAAGAAAGGTTGTTTGATTTACATGATAAAAGTATTATTCATCTGCCACGGCAATATCTGCCGTTCTCCTATGGCAGAATTTTTATTCCGTGATATGATACACAAACATCATTTGGAACACAAAATTCAAGTTGCTTCTGCAGCTACCAGTCAAGAAGAGATCGGGAATCCGGTACATCCTGGAACCGTTCATAAGCTGGCACAATATGGAATTTCTACCAAAGGAAAATATGCCCGACAGGTTACCAAAGCGGATTATGCCAATTATGATTATTTGATTTGCATGGAAGCCTGGAATCTACAGGAAATCCGTAGAATTCTTCCCTCTGATCCAGCACAGAAGATTTGTTGTCTACTGGATTTTACCGGTCATCCAAGAGATATTGCAGACCCATGGTATACGGGTAATTTTGATGTTACTTATGAAGATATCTTGGAAGGCTGTTCGCATTTGCTGGAACATTTGAAAGCAAAACTTTGATCTGCTGCAATATTATCTTCTTCATCCTCCTAATTTCATTTTCTGTGCCATCTCCGGCAAAATCTCTTCCAATCAAAAACAGAGGGCATGAACTCACATTCATGCCCCATATATTTCAAATTCTATGATAACCCATATCGTTCGTTTCTGATCAAAATCGCCCTATCCCAGCAAATACCTAGTTTGCCAAATCCTAACGGATCTGCCCCTTTTCCAAGGCATTTTTCAGACATCCTACAACCTTTCTATGAATAAAACGTGCACACCATAACGAAATCCTGCTGTTTTCCTCCCCTCTTTTGATTCCACATCATGTAATCTATGGTTTTTTCTCTGACATCTGCATATGATTCTGGTAATATCCTCACTGGTCTTTCCGGAAGGATTTGTTCTTTTTGGAAAAAAGCAGACCATATCCAATATGGTCCGCTTTAGCATTTTTCTTATCGTATAAAATTGGTCTTAATTTTTTCTTCGTTTTCTGGTTTCGATACACCGCTTTTCTCCCCTGCTGCAATGCATTTGAGCAGCCAAGCCATGTTTCTGCCCAGTGTCCGCATCGTCTGCATACCTTCCAAATCCTGCTTCACTTCTTCTGGTGTATTGCCATGCACCATATTCCAATAATTAGATGTGACGATTGGCATTTCGCTAATCGAAAAATATTTGTTAATCACATCAAAGGATGCCGTAGCTCCGCCACGTCGACAGCTTACCACAGATGCTCCCGGTTTTCCAGCAAAATTACCGCAGAAAAACGCACGATCCATAAAGGATGTCAGCGCGCCTGCCGCAGATGCAAAATGCACTGGTGATCCAAAGACAAAACCATCCGCAGTTTTTGCTTTTTCCAGAAAAAGATTCACACAATCTTTACGGAAACATTCCCGTGTCTTTCCACAATACCCGCATCCGATACATCCGGCAATCGGTTCATTCCCCAGCCACAGAATCTCTGTATCTATTCCTTCTTTTTCCAGTGTATCCGCCACTTCTCGCAGCGCAGTATATGTACAGCCGGTTTCATGAGGTCCACCATTGACCAAAAGCACTTTCATGCTACCCTTCTCCTTTCTGATCTACCATCATAATTCCTTCTTACTGCTCTTTAATGATACCATTTTGATATGCATACAACAATTTTTCCAGCTCATCAATACTTTCCTGCAATTTTTTCCCAATGTCCGTATCTCTGACGCGAATACGATCTTGTGTATACTGTAATGCTACCGTAGAAGAGAGGATATCTTTTTCCTCAGCAATTGCAACTTCTGTAGAGACAAATGGTTCATGGCTGACCAACACCATCCCATGGGAATTATAAATCAACGTATATCCGGCAATCCCTGTTACTTTTTGATATGCCTTGGCAAAACCACCATCAATCACAAACAATTTGCCATTTGCCTTAATTGGGCTTTCTCCCTTCGCCACTTTTACTGGCACATGTCCGTTCACAATATGGGAATTTTCCGGATCCAATCCAAACGCCTCCAGCACATAGCGGCAGATACTTTCTTCATTGCGCAGCGTGTAATACGGATTGCTCACTTCTTTATGCGTTGTTTTGTCATCAATAAAATATCGCTCAAAAGTGGTCATTTTCTTCTTGCCAAACAATGGTGAATCCTCTCCGCACCATAAATACCACATAATATCCATGCATTCTCGTTTTGCATCAGAATGCGGTTTATTAAAATATGCTTCTCTGGCTGTTCGTTCCACTGCATCTAAATAATCCTTCCCTTTATACTTTTTCCCGCGGAATGTTACTGTTTTCAGTGTTCCATCCTCATTCATCGGAATCCCACCATGGAAAAGCAAATTGGAATTGAATATATTATACATAGCGCCCTTGCTATACAATACCCGCACATGTTTTTGCAGTTTTTCACTGTTGACAAAAGAGGATTTGACCTTATCCATCACTTCTTGTTCTTCTTCTGTCAGTGCATACGGGTCTTTGGGATCTACCGTCGGAAAATTCATATCATTCATCACATACTCTTTTCCCTCAATTTGGATAGTTCCTTTCTCAAAGTCTATTTTATCCAGCAACAGGCGATTTTCCATATGGAACTCCGGATGTCGTTTGATGATCTGCGCTTCCATCTTCCACTGCAAAATCGAAATGGCTTTATGCATTTTGGCAATTAAGCGGAAATCCTTATCGCTCAGCGCGCCTTCTGTACCCTTGGGTGCAAACTGTGTACAGGGATCATCCGCATAACAATCCATCGCAAACGTCGCCAACGGAATCAGATTGATACCGTAATCTTCCTCAATGGTGTCCAGATTAGCATATCTGGTCTGGATACGTAAAACATTACAAATCAATGCTTGGCAGCCGGCTGCCGCCCCCATCCATGCAATATCATGATTACCCCATTGTATATCCACAGAATGATAGTCCGCCAGAATATCCATAATTGCCGCCGCATTGGGTCCTCTGTCATAAATATCTCCAATCACATGCAGTGTATCAATGGCAAGGCGCTGAATCAACTGACACAATGCCGTAATAAAGCGATCTGCCTGATCCAAATCAATAATGGTATTGATGATTGCATTATAATACATCTCTTTGTCTCTGCTGACACTGTCTTCATGCAGCAGTTCTTCCAAAATATAAGCAAACTCTTTCGGCAGTGCTTTTCTGACCTTAGAACGAGTATACTTGGAGGAAACTACTTTACAAATGGTCACCAGGCGATGCAGTGTTATTTTGTACCAATCCTGCAAATCCTCTTCCGTTTCTGTCATTTGTTCCAATTTTTTCTCTGGATAATAAATCAATGTTGCCAGGGATTTTTTTTCACTCTCTCGCAGACTTGCGCCAAAAATTGCACTGATATGATTTTTAATAACACCAGATGCATTACGCAGTACATGACTAAAGGATTCTACTTCCCCATGGATATCCGAAACAAAATGTTCCGTTCCTTTTGGCAGATTCAAAATTGCCTTCAAATTCATGACTTCTGTCGCCGCACTGTTGATATTTTGATATTGTTTGGATAATAACTGTAAATATTTTAGTTCTTCCGCCGTAAATCCGTCTTTTCCGGAATACATACCATAACCACCCTCCGTCTCTAGAATGATTTCATACATGATATATGGATTATACCACAGCGTCAAAAAAAAATCTACCACGTGTGACACAAAATGTCCCACTTGTCCATTCTGCTGCCGTATCTTTGCCAACGCTGCTTTCTATTGCCACTGTCTTCTGCCAAATTTAGAAATACAAACACCCGGGAAACGTTTTGCCGCCGCAAACCGCTCTCGGGTGCTCTGTTTCCGATACTGAACCATTGGATGCCCTTGCTCGCCTTTGCATTATTCCGCCACCGGATTTTCTGCTTCCGCATCTTCTTCCTGCAACGCATCCATACCAAATAAACCGGATTCTCGATTCAAATACAGCACCGTCATTGAACTGACAATCAATCCCTGTGTCAAATAGGTTGCACAGGTATAAATAGTGCCAGTAACAAAATTCGAAGGAAACAACGTAAACAGCATCTGTAGAATTCCGTTCCATCCGAAAGAAAAAATCCCCAGTGCAATCAAAAAGCCAAATGTTCTCCACCATCTTCCCCGTACCAAGATCCGGCTGTGCCCCAGCGCGTCTATGCCTCTTCTTTTCCCTAGTGCAATACAGTACAAATAAAAGCACCATACTACATCCAGATAAATCGCCGGAATCACCAGAAAAGAACCCAGAAAAAACAATGCCATATATACAATGCCGACTTTTACCACAATGGGTTCCAGCAGCATCGCCTGACGGAATACTGCACCATAATTCGCCTGTCTGCTTTCCAGCCGCCATTTCGTTGCCTTGGCAACACCAATCACAAAAATTGGTTCCAAAAAGACCGTCACTGCCATCAACAGCAGACTGGTGGTCATCACTTCCTGCATGACTGCATACAACTGATTCTCTGTTACCGTCGCCGCCGCACTCAACTGCTGCAGAATTTCATTTGCATTCACCATCCGAACCTGAATCAGGTTCAGCAATAGACTAATAGGCAATGCGATGACAATCATTCCCAATATAACCGTTCGGATATTATAGAAAAACAGACGCAGACCGATTGCAATCGCCTCATTCCAGCGCAGTTCTCTGCTGTAGACCAGATTTTTCAATTCTTCCATGCAATACTTCCTTTCTTTTTTGCTGACATATATGAAACATTATACATACTTTTTCTGTATTTGTCAGCAGATTTCCGCCTTGTAAAACAGAAGATTTTTCGATACAATAACAATACTTGAATGAAAAGGATTGTGATACCTATGCATCTTACACAGAAAACCGTTCTTGTCACCGGCTCCTCTCGAGGCATCGGAAAAGCCATTGCCCATGCTTTCGGCAAAGCCGGCTGCCGTGTCGTACTCAATGCTTCCCGGAGCCAAATACAACTAGAACAAACACAAAAAGAATTGGAACAGATGGGCGTGCCATGCCTTTCCGTGTTGGCAGATGTTTCTGCATATACTGCCTGCCAAGACATGTTTGCACAAATCCACGATACATTCGGTTCCGTTGATATTTTGGTAAATAATGCAGGTATTTCCCACATTGGTCTGTTTACCGATATGGCCCCTGCTGATTGGCAACATATTCTGGCAGTTAATCTGGAGTCGGTCTTGAACTGTACCCATCTTGCCGTACCGGATATGGTGCACAAAAAAGATGGTGTCATTTTGAACATTTCTTCCATGTGGGGAAGTGTCGGCGCTTCCTGCGAAGCCGTATATGCCGCTTCCAAAGGCGGTATCCATGCCTTTACCAAATCCATGGCAAAGGAATTGGGTCCCTCCGGCATTCGTGTCAACGCCATTGCCTGCGGCGTCATCGATACTGAAATGAACGCCTGTTTCACAGACAAGGAACGTCTGGATTTGATGGATGATATCGCACTGATGCGCTTTGGCAAGCCGGAGGAGGTTGCCGATTTGGCAGTATTTCTCGCTGCCAAAACTGCCTCGTTTCTAACCGGGCAAATCATTACATTAGACGGAGGAATGCTATGATGCGCAAAACTTATACTGCATTGTTTTTCGATGCAGATAAAACACTGTTGGATTTTTCTGCTGCGGAAAAACGTGGACTGGAAGCGGTTTTTGCCAAACATGGCATCCCCTTGACAGAAGAAGTACGCAGTTATTATCTGGCACTGAACGGCAGGTTATGGGAAAGCTATGAACGCGGAGAAATTTCCCGTGACACGGTGCTCTTCACCCGTTTCGTCCGCTTGTTTGAACATTTCGGTATACCCAAGGACGGCATAGCCTTTGAGCATGACTATCGCCAAGAATTGGACAAGGGGCATGACCTGATGGAAGGTGCAATGGAACTGGTACAGACAGCCGCGTCCCAATATGAGCTTTATATCATTACCAACGGCACCACCCAAACCCAATACAGACGCCTCGGAGACGCTGGTCTGACTCCGTATTTCCAGAACATTTTCATCTCCGGCGAAATCGGCAGCCGGAAGCCGATGAAAGCGTTTTTTGACTATTGCTTTGCAAAACTACCGCATTTGACACCGGATCATGTATTGATTATTGGAGACTCTCTCTCCTCCGATATTTTGGGCGGCAATCTCTCCGGCATAGACACCTGCTGGATGAACGCAGAAGGCAAAATCAATAACACCTTTGCTGTCCCTACCTATGAAATTCGACATCTAAAGGAATTGTATCCCATTCTGGGAATGTGAAACACCTGATATACCAAACGCTCCTGCACAGACTGCAGCCTGTACGGGAGCGTTTTTTCTCATTGTCTCTCTGTCGCCTTACATATTTGCCCGTTTCCACACAGTAGGTGAAAACAACATAATCATCGGGAAAATTTCTAAACGCCCGAACAGCATATCCATGCTCAGCACAAATTTCGAAAAATCAGAAAATAAACCAAAGTTTTCTACCGGTCCAACCAAAGAAAGTCCAGGACCCACATTACCCAAAGCAGTAATCACGGCAGTCAGGGAAGTCGTAAAATCATAATTGTCTATAGAAATCAAGATAAATGATCCAAATAACAGCATGATATAAATAATAAAATATCCGACGGTACCTTGAATGGTTTCATCACTGACTTTTTGTCCTTCTAACTTAATGATATTAACCGAACGCGGATGTATGATATGCCGAATTTCTCGAATGGTCAGCTTTAATAAAATAATGAACCGTGAAATTTTTAATCCACCACATGTAGCACCGCCGCATCCACCTAATATGGTCAATACAATTAAAATCGTTTTAGACAGCTCTGGCCATAATTCATAATTTGCAGTCATAAACCCAGTTGTACTGCTAATAGAAGCGACTTGAAATACTGCATGACGAAATGCACTCTCCAATGTCGAATACATCGGTAAAATATTTACAGTAATCAGCAATGTAGAAATTCCGATAATTACCATAAAATATCTTAATTCTTCATTCTTAAATACTGACTTAAATTCTCGAATTAACAACAAATAAAACAAATTAAAATTTATACTAAACAACAACATAAACACAGTAATGACATATTCAAAATACGGATTTTCATAAGCAGCAATACTGGTATTTTTCACCGAAAAACCACCGGTACCCGCTGTAGCAAGAGCATGATTAACGCTATCAAACAACGGCATACCACCAACATATAACAGGACACACTGTATAATTGTCAATACTATATACATCCCATATAATATCTTTGCTGTAGATTTAATCTTTGGTACTAACTTACTGACTACAGGTCCCGGTGCTTCCGCTTTCATTAAATGCATCGACCGCTCATCACCCAACGGTACAATCGCCAATACAAAAACCAGTATCCCCATTCCACCAATCCAGTGTGTAAAGCTTCGCCAAAACAAGATACTACGCGGCAAACTTTCTACTTCACTTAAAATTGTAGAACCAGTAGTCGTAAATCCAGAAACCGTTTCAAACCAACAATTCATCAATCCTGGAATACTTCCACTAAAATAAAATGGTAGCGCACCAAATAATGATATCACAATCCAAGATAATGCAACGATCACAAAGCCTTCTTTTCCATAGATTTTTCTATCTTTAGGTTTTCTTTTCATTATCAATCCCAACAAAAATAATAGTCCTATTGTAACCAAAAATGCCTGCAGTTCCTTTTCTTCATTTTCATATGCAGCCAGCATAGCAGAAAATAGCATCAACGCTCCCTCTGCCTGCAAGATATTGCCTATGATATAAACTATCATCCTATAATTCATATCGTTCCCTACCCTATTTATCAAAAATTTCCAAGTTTTTGCTGAATTTCACGCAAATCTGAAAGATGTCTTCCTGTCGTTACAACAATGACGTTATCTCCGATTTCTATGGTATCATTCCCGCCTGGAATAATGATTTTCCCCTTTCGAATGATCGTCGCCACCAGCAAATTTTCTTTTGTCTTCAGATTTTTCAGCGGAACCCCGACCACGCCGGACTTCTCCCGTACTTTGAACTCCACTGCTTCTACCTGATCGTTGATTAAGCGATACAACGTTTCTACGTTGCTGCTGCCAACGGAATTCTGCATTGCCCGCACATAGCGGACAATATTATTCGCCGCGATGGTTTTGGGAGAAATAAAGCTGTCAATATCCATTTTATCCAGTATCTCTGTAAAAGATATTTTATTGATTTTTACAACTACTTTCGGTACTTTTTTTGCCTTTGCATACAATCCGACAATAATGTTTTCCTCATCCATGCCAGTCAATGTCACCAATGCGTCTGTCTTCTCCAGCCCTTCCTCCTGAAGCACTTCTTTATCCGTGCCGTCTGCATGAATAATGACCGCCTCTGGCAGCATTTCGCACAGATACTCACAACGCTTCTTATCCATCTCAATGATTTTCACACGTACATGAATGGAAATCAGTTCTTTGGCCAAATAATATGCCAATCTTCCGCCGCCAATAATCATAACCGAACGCGCTCGATTGCGAAACAATCCCAATACACGGAAAAACCGTTCAATTTCGATGTGCGCTGCAGTGATATAAATCTTATCATTGGCCTGCAATATAAAATCACCAGCTGGAATGATGACCTCCTCTTCTCGTTGCACTGCACAGACCAAAATCTTCACCTGAAATTCCTTATACAACGCCCACAATGGCGTGCCATTGAGCACACTCTTTTCCGGTACTTTTAACTCCACCAATTCTACGCGCCCACGGGCAAACGGTTCTATTTTCAGCGCCGAAGGAAACCGCAGCAGTCTGGAAACTTCTTCTGCCGCCGCAGACTCCGGATTCACCGCCATACTCAGCCCCAATTCTTCCTTAAGCAAACTTAGCTGTGCAAAATATTCTGGATTCCGCACTCTTGCAATAGTATGACGCGCTCCAAGCTTTTTCCCCAGCAAACAACACAGCATATTCACTTCATCCGCTGAAGTAGCCGCAATCAGCAAATCGGCATCCGGCACTCCCGCCATTTCCTGAATCGCAGTCGTGCACCCATTGCCCTCCAGGCAAATGATATCCATTGTATTGCCCGCGTTTGCCAATGCATTGGCATTGCTGTCTATAACAATAATATTGTGTCCTTCCGTGGAAAGCTGTTCGGCAACCGTATTACCGACTTTGCCATCCCCGACGATTACGATTTTCATAAAAACCTCCTTGTACCCATTCGCAATATCCAGCTACTTTCTTTCCGTTTCAACTGACACTATCTTAACACCTTGTATCTGGAATTACAAGAGGGCTGTCTCGTTTTGTGTTGCTTCTTCCTTTTTCATTCCCTGAAGTGTTTGAATCTTTTTTGTGCTACAGCCTCTAACGACAAATAAAAAAGACATAATTCAAATCCCTTTCTTCCGAAAAAAATTCTGAATTATGTCTCTCCTTCTCACAGAATCCTTTACACCTTTTCACTCTTTGGAAGCAGCAGATACCAAATGGAACCGGAAAGAAAGACCGAAGAATATGCTCCTGCAATTACTCCAATCATCATCGGCAGCGCAAATTCCTGCAGCGCAGGCACACCCAATACATAAATGGCTCCTACCGCAAATAACGTTGTCAGCGAAGTATTGATAGAACGCGCCAATGTCTGACTAATGCTTTTATTGATTTTTTCCGCCGCCTGATTTGGTTCAAACAGTTCTTTATTTTCTCTGACGCGGTCGAAAATAACAATCGTTGCGTTAATAGAATAGCCCAATATGGTCAGCAACACCACAATAAACGTATTATTCACCGGAATCCGGAAGATTGCATACGCCGCCAGTACCACCAATACGTCATGCATCAGTGCCAGTATCGCGCTGCTTCCCGCACGAACATCCCGGAATCGCAGAGAAATATAAATCAGCATCGCTGCTGCTGCAATCAACGTTGCTTTTATTGCTGCCGCCTGCATTTCACGACTGACTGTCGCACTGACATCATTGATTTCTCCCATAACCGCCTGTGGATATGCTGCTGTAATCGCCTGCATCAGCGCCTCCCGCATCGTGCCATCAATAGACTGCATCTTTACCGTCACTTCTGTTGTGCCCAATACCTGCTGAATCTGCGGACTGTTTTGTCCCGTTACTTCTGTAATAATGTCACGCAGTGCCTCTGTATCATATGTCTCTCCCAAATCCAAATCAAACGATGTACCGCCTGTAAATTCCACATCATATTGAAATGCACCTCTGCCAGCTTGGACATTGTAAATCATTGTCACAAAACCAATGAAAATGACAATCAAAGAAAGCGCAAAGAACTTTTTTCTGTTTTCTACAATTTTCATCTTTTCCGCCTCCTTACTTACTCCGCATGCCATAATACTTTGGATTGTATAATCCACTGTGCATCATTGCCTGAATGATTAAGCGCGTTACCACTAACGCCGTAAACATCGAAATCAGAATTCCCATAATCAATGTAGTTGCAAACCCTTTGACCGTCCCAGAACCCAACAGAAACAATACCGCCGCTGCAATCAGCGTCGTTACATTCCCATCCAATATAGCAGGAAATGCACGGGAAAATCCATTTTTGACCGCCAGACGCAGCGTCTTACCCATAATCAATTCTTCTTTGAGCCGCTCAAAAATGACAACATTTGCATCTACCGCCATTCCTATTGATAATACAATACCGGCAATCCCCGGCAACGTTAGCGTAATCCCCAGTGCACTCAGCAGCGTCAGTTCCAATCCAATATAGATTACCAGCGCAATATCTGCCGCCAGCCCCAATAATTTATAAACCACCAGCATAAATACCAGCACCAGCGCCATCCCGACAACGCCTGCCAATATCCCGCTGGAGAGGGCATCTGCCCCTAATCTGGCGCCAACATTTTTCATTTGAATAACATTCAGATTAAATGGCAAAGACCCTGCACGGATCAAAGACGCCAACTCCTCCGCTGATTCTCCAGTAAAATCACCAGTAATAGAAGCATGTCCATCCGTAATGCTTGTCTGCACAATTGGAGCACTGATGATTTCTCCATCCATCATAATATAAATCGGTTTGCCGATATTGGCTTTTGTCGCCTCCGCAAACAATTCTGTACCTTCTTCGTTAAACTCCAATGCGATATAGGGTTCCGCTGTACCACCACTGCTGGTGGCGCCTACCTGTTTGGTTGCGTTTTCCACCATGTCGCCGGTTAACAGCACCTTACCTTCCTGGTCCACAAACGAAAGCTGCGCCGTTTGCCCAATTTCTCGGATTGCTTCTTCCGCATCTTCCACTCCCGGAATATCCACTCGTATCCGATGATCGCCTTCCTTAGCCACTTCCGCTTCTGTCCATCCATTCCAATCCATTCTGCCTTGAATCAACGAAACGGCTGCCTGCATTTCTTCCGGCGTCACATCTGCCTGATCCGCTTCATACACAATGTAGACGCCGCCGCTCAGATCCAATCCCTGTTTGATGTTTGCTGCACTAAGAGTTCCATTAGATCCTACGCCGTAATAAGAAACCCAGCTGAGTCCTGCTGCAACTGCCAATACCAACAGCATCATCAGTATGCCTCTTGTTTTCATCTCTCTCCTCCCGTTTCTTGCCGTTCGTCTGCAAAGCCGACCGGTTTTTTTCAAAAAGAAAGACGGTTTCTCTTTATAATTACCGCAGCAAAGAAAAACCGTTCGGGGTCACAGCTTAAAAGACAGATGAAAATACCGCGTCATCCGGTATTTTCATCTGCCAGGACTTTGTATCCGCCACATTTGGCAAACATACCATCGCTCTTTTTGTCTGACCGCCATATCCTCTTCTTTTCTGAAGCTAGTATAGCACAATTCCTCACAGATGCAAAGAGCAAATTCCAAGATTATGTCCGATGTACGCCCAGCAAACCGCCAATGGCGCCACCTGCTGCGGCAACTGCCGCCATGCGCCACAAAGAAGTATGTACCGCAAAATCTCCACTTCCAAAGGACGTAATCAAGTACAATAAAATGGTATACACCATTCCCGCTAATATGCCCCAAACGATTCCGCGTTTGCCAATGCACTTAGCCCAATCATAACCAGCAATACCGGCAGAAACCGCCGTACAGCACAACGCCGCTGTTGGAATAGTACTTTCTGCTACATTGCTGTATGTCAATAGGATGCCATACGCAATAAAAAAGATGCAGGTTACTGCATAAGCTACCGCCATTCCTTTTAATAAACAGACTGCTTTTACACCGCCTTGTTTGCCTCTTCCTACCCCCGCTTCCTGATTTCGATTCTTCATGGACATTCTCTCCTTTTTTCGCTTTCCTGTATTTATTGTATGGGACTTTTCTCCCGGTTATGATATACTGGATACAGAAAAGGATGTGAACGCATATGAATCAAACCATTGATCTGCATACCCATTCCTATTGCTCCGATGGAACGTTCTCCCCGGAGGGACTGGTAATATTGGCAAAAAATATAGGGCTTTCTGCAATCGCCCTAACGGATCATGATACCTTGAACGGGCTGGAATTGTTTTGTGAAGCAGGAAAAACACATGGTATAGAAACCATCCCAGGCATCGAATTCGCCGCCCAGTGGGAAGAAGCACACCACCCGGAAATCCATATTGTCGGATTGGGCTTCCATCCAAACACACCCATCCTGCAGCGCCGCTTGGCAGAAATCCGCCAGAGCAGACAAGAACGAAATGCACGCATGGTCAAACAACTGACTGCCTTCGGTCTTCCTGTTTCTTTGGAAGAAATAGAGCATCATGCAGGCGGAGAGATCGTCACCCGTGCCCATTTTGCCAATGTGTTGCTGCAAAAACACTTCGTCCATAGCCGAAACGAGGCATTTTCCCGATATCTTTCCCCGGGCTGTCCCGGATATGTCAAGCGGGAGTTTCTCTCCCCCCGCATCTGTATTGAAACCATTCGTCAGGCCGGCGGCGTTGCCGTTTTGGCTCACCCAACCCTGTATGGATTGGATACTGCCCAGATTATCCGTTTATGTGAGGAACTGCGAGAATACGGCTTAGTTGGCATCGAATGCTATTATGCCACCTATACTGCGGCTCAGACAGCCAACATGGAAAAAATTGCCCGTCAAACTCATTTGCTCCCTTCCGGCGGAAGTGACTTTCACGGTGACAATAAACCAGATATCCGCCTGGGAACTGGAAAAGGGAACCTTTCCATTCCCTACTGCATTTGGGAACGACTGCGAGAACACACTGCCAATGGTTCCTGCCCCGCAGCTCCCTAAGAAAATCTTTCGGAATTCCCGAAAACACAGATTCTGTCTGTCTTGATTGCCAGAAACGCGTTTTACAGCTTTAATAGACCAACCAAATAGCTAGCTTTTATGTCATTTGGTTATACAAACCCTCCGCATACTTCTGTCCCTTTACAGCAACCGTAAAACACTTTCTTTTTGATGCTGATGTCTTTTCCTTTTTGTCCCCTTCGCACAAAAAACACAGCCAAAAAAACCGCTTTTTGGTTTTTTGGCTGTGCTGTCTTTTCATTGATCCGCCTTTATCGAATCAGGCAGATACACCACACCGCAGAACAACATTCTTTTCAATTCCTGTTTGCTGTCCGCTCCATCCAACTGTTCCTTTTCATTCAGTTTCCGTCGCGCTTTCTGCTTGTGTGCTTCGTCATGATTTCTGCTTTGTCGTTTGCTCCTGATTATCGCATACTATCTGTTATCGCATAATTTCAGCAATATGCTCTCCGTCTGCATTGGTATAATTCACCTGATACCCCAATGCTTCCATTCCACGAACACCAATATAAGAAGTACCGTCTACCAAAATGGTATCCATCGGTACATTTCCAGTATCCCGTACGATGGATGCCGTTCTGGATACACTGTCCCATGTTACCGTTTCTCCCAGCATATCACATATATCACGCAACGGCAGATAGATTCGTCCATCCTGTACCACATAGTCTGCCGCAGACACATTGTTCATCCCCCAATATGTCTGCTCTGCTCTGGTTTCCGTCAAAATTGCAATATTGTCTCCATCTGCAGGATACCAAACTGCGCTGACGCCAGTCACCGGATTGTATTGATCCGTCAATGCCTGCAGGTTGGTCATCATCTCTTCCAATTTTATGCTCAAGGACGGGAATACCACAGAACCGCTTGCCTGCTGCATGGTAGCAGAAGAAGCAATGCGGAACACTTCATCGTTGCCGTTTTCCAGCACGGTATTGCTGGTGCTGCGGAATTGACCGCCACTTTGGATCAATTCTTCTTCATAATGGAACCCATTCAGCACAGACGCAATAGCTTCCTCTTCCAATGCCGCTTCCAGAGAGGTCTTCAGCGCCAAAACTGTACTGCTGAATGCATTCATATCTACCATTTCTCCGTTCATCATGGTTGTTACTTCTGCGATCTCTTCCTCTGTCATACCGCTCGCCTGCATAGAAACAGTAAAATAATCCATCAGCGCATTCAAAACCGTATCCGGATGTTCTGCCACATAGTCCAGCAAAGAAACCAGCAATTGTCCCACTTGTGCGCCGTCAGCTTCCATCCGATAACCGCCCGGAATTGCACTGACCAGATCAGTCGTAAAGTCCGCAAAACCATTGCGGTACAAATCCAATACAGCAGTATATACTTCCTGATAGCCGCCGGTAGGAATCAAGGCATCCAACTCTTCCGCTGTCAACCCCAAGTCTTCCTGCATATCCACCAGACAAATATATTTATCCCGTGTTACCATAGATTTCAGATCCTGTGCAAAGGCTTCGCTGAAGAAATAAGAATCTTTATCTTCTGCCATATCCTCCATCAAACGGTATACACTCCATACAGTTTCTGTAGAAACATACACACCGTCTTTGATGCCATAATACCATCTGCCAAAGGAATACTGCTGATTTTGATACTGTGCATCCAAATCCAGATAATACGACATATCGTCCATATTCATCATCATAGAATAATCCAGCACGATCGTCTTTTCTCCCTGCCAATCTTCCATTCCCACCAGCATCTGATCCACATCTTCCTGCGTCATACCGCCGGCAAGCATCATGTCACCCGCAAATGATTTCAACGCATCAAAGTCTACGGTAATTTCCGTACTACCTTCGGTTTCACTGGTTTCCATACTCTGCAACATGTCCACGCCCATCTGCAAATATCCTAGTTCTGTGGATGAGCAGCCGGTAAACGCAGTCAAACACATCAGCGCGCATACAATCGCCGCCAATTTTTTCCTCATACATATTCCTCCTTCATCATGGTCTTCCTGTCAAAGCAGAATCCGTCCATACATCAAATACATTTTTCTTTGTATGAACTTGATTTTTATTATACCATGAACAGGATTCCAATGCTATAAAAATCCTGTTAGACTGATTGGGAAATTTTTGTAGTTCCAGCATAAAAAAACAGATATGAGCCAGTGAAATTGCTCATATCTGTCTTTTTTAAGATTGTGCTTCCTCCAAACACGCCGCTATGCCATCCAACAGCACCTGCGCAGAATAGGTATGCTGGGAAGAAACCGTAACGCCTTCTGCAGATTGCTTTTGCAGTACTTGCGCACGTACTTCTTCCATCGCCGTTTCCACTGCCGGATACAGTACTGCAATGGCTTCCCTCTCATCTATCATCGCCACATCCGTAATTTTGCCATCTGCAATCTCTACCTGCACAGAAGCCTGCTGTGCACCCAGCGATAATTCCGCTTCATATGTACCGTCCCGATATCCTCCGGCGCTTTCTTCACTGCCCATATGCAAAAAGAAATGAATCAGCCCCAGCAGGATAATCACCCCCAATATGGCAAATACTGCCGTTTTTAACAACTCCCGTAGTTTTACCACTACAAATTTTGTATTCCGCACACCCTTTTTCTCCTTCCGCTCACTATCTATCTTACCTTATGATAAAATTGACATCATTATGCCGTTGACAGAACTTATTCTTGCAAAAAAACCTGCCCTTTTGTATCATAATACTAACAAAGGAGGGATTCACCATGGCTTTACGCCTATTGATTGGCGCTGCTGGTACAGGAAAAACACAATTCTGCATGCAGGAAATCATTGCTGCGCAAAACCGGCATATCGGACGGCAAATTTTGTTGGTTCCAGAACAGTTCACATCTCAAGCAGAACGGGATTTGACACTTCAAACACAAGCCAAAGGCATTTTAACGGCAGAAGTGCTGAGTTTCGGTCGTTTCGCATATCAAGTGTTTTCCCGCTTTGGCATGGACAAAACCATTCCATTAGGAGACGTTGGAAAACAAATGGCATTGCAAAAAATACTGCTGGAACGAAAAGAGGAGATCTCCTATTTTCGTCATGTGATGGACAAGACCGGTTTTGTAGAACAATTAGGCATGACGCTGACCGAATGCTTTCAATATTGTATCTCACCAGAACGCTTGGCACAATTGGCAAACCACCCCGGCTTATCTCATGCCGCTCAGGAAAAATGCAGAGAAGTATCCCTCATTTATCAAAACTATCTGGCATTTCTGTCTCAAGACTATCTTACCGGTGAGGAATCTTTGACGCTGTTGACAGAGAAACTGCGGCATGCAGAACATTTCCAGGACACAGAACTTTGGCTGGACGGTTTTTATGGATTTACCCCGCAGGAATACGGTGTATTGGGTCAGCTTCTTCGTTTGTGCAGCCGCGTTACCGTAACCTTGCCTATGGATTCTGCCAGCTACTATGCGCCTTCTTTACCGCCGTTTGCTCCGTTTTACGAGCCGCATCGCACCAAACAAACCTTATTGTCGCTGGCACAAACAGAAGGCATTGCTGTGGAGTCTCCCATCTTTCTACAAACAAATCGTCGGGTACGGTCATCTGGGCTGCGGTTTTTAGAACAGAATTATTTTTACGGATATCATAAAACGAGTCCCTCCTCTGACGGTCTGCATATTGCGTCCTGCGCCACCAAACACAGTGAGATTCAATATACTGCCGGAAAAATCATCTCTCTGGTACGGGATCATGGTCTGCGTTACCGAGATATCGCTATCGTTACCAACGCCATGGACGTCTATGAAAAAAGTCTTGCCGGCATCCTGCAGGAATATGGCATTCCCTGTTTTTTTGACGCACGGCGCAATATTTCCACACATCCACTGATGGCATTGGTACAGGGGCTATTGGACACTCTTATATACGATTTTCGCTACACCCATGTATTTTCCTATCTGAAATCCGGTTTGACACCGCTTTCGCAGGAAGACATGGATGTATTAGAAAACTATGTACTGGCTTATGGCATCAAAGGATACAAATGGAAAAAAGAGCTTTGGAGCGCAGGCTTTTCCGCCGACGAGCAGGCAGAACAAAACTATCTCAATGATCTGCGCAGACAGGTCATGGAGCCGTTTTCTCCTTGGCTTTCTCGCAAACGCACCAAATCCTATCCCTTGCGGGAGATGGTTCAAGATTTACTGACACAACTGGATACCCTAGGCGTTGCAGAACGTCTGAACCAACAGGCTGAACTCCTGCGTCTGTCCGGCAATGTTACAAAAGCGGAGGAGCACCGTCAAGTTTGGAACCTCCTGATGCAGGTATTGGAAAAAGCAGTGGATATCTTCGGCGACCTTCCTGTTTCGTTGGAAACCTTTGCCAAAATCCTGACAGCCGGACTGGAAAAAAGCAGCATGGGACTCATCCCGCCGACTGCCGACCGTCTGATCGTCGGAGATATCGCCCGCACCCATCTGCCTAATATTCGTGTGCTGTTTGTGCTGGGTGTAAACGACGGTATCCTTCCTGCTCCCGTGCAATCCCAGGGCGTATTTACGGACACAGAACGGGAAGCTTTGACTCAAATTGGTGTAGAACTAACTGCCAACGGCAAGCGGCAGCTATTTGAGGAACAATTTCTCATTTACCGTTGTCTGAGCAAACCTTCCGATGCATTATATCTGACCTATGCCAACGGCGATACAGAAGGAAAGGCGATGTTTCCTTCCTCCCTGATCACCCGGATTCATCGGATGTACCCCGCATTGGTTGTGGAAACAGATCCCTCTGTTCCCCTCTCCGATATGACGCCGACGGCTTGTTTTCACTTACTGGGGCAGCAGATGCGCACCCATGTTTCCGCTCATCCAATGGAACCGCTGTGGCAGGACATCTATAGTTTCTTTGCCACGCAGCCAGCCTGGCACGCTCGCTTGGATTTGCTCAAACGCGGCTTTGTGGCAAAGGGAAAAGAAACACAACTGTCCGCCAAGACAGCCAAACTGCTGTATGGCAAAAACATCCTCTCCAGTGTTTCTCGTTTGGAGCGATTTGCTTCCTGCCCTTTCGCTTATTTTGCAGAATATGGACTGAAAGCAAAAGAACGCCCCCTGTATCAACTGCATACCCCGGACCTGGGCAATCTATTCCATCAAATATTAGAGCAGTTTTCCACAGCACTCTCTTCCGACGGCATTTCCTGGCAGGATTTGGATCAGGCACAGACCCACCGTCGCATGGAACTCGCCGTGGATGCTGCTGCACCGCAGCTTGGCAATGAGATCCTGATGGATTCCGCAGCAAACCGATATTTAATCCAGCGGTTGAAGCGTATTGCCAAGCGTGCCGGTTGGACATTGGTGCGGCATATCCAAAGCGGTTCTTTCCTGCCCAGCGGTTACGAAGTGGGATTTGGTCCCCACGAAGCCCTTCCACCCATTCTTATTGGTATGAAAGACGGCAGCAAGTTAATTCTGCGCGGGAAAATCGACCGTGTGGATATGATGGACGCGGAAGGCAAAACTTATGTCAAAATCATTGATTATAAATCCGGCAACAAAACCTTCCGCTTCCAAGATGTTTATTATGGCTTGCAGTTACAGCTTCTGTTATATATGGACGCTTATCTGAAACATTTGCAGCATTCTCATCCGGATTGTCATCCTGGCGGTGTATTCTATTTTCGCATTACGGATCCCACCGTTTCCATCTCTTCGGAAATGACAGCAGAACAATTGGCAGAACTGTTATACGGAAAACTGCAAATGTCGGGCTTATTATTGGAAAATACCGCCGTCATCCAAGGGATGGATCATGTCTTTATTGAGGAAAAGACAGGCGGGCTCTCTTTTGCCGCATCCGCGATTGTCCCTCTGAAATATACGAAAAAAGGCGTACCTACCGCTGCTTCTTCCCTCGCTACAGAAGCGCAGTACCGCGCCTTGATGGATTTCACCGTACAGCGGGCAGCACAAATCGGTGAGCAAATGAAAGCCGGTGTAATCCTGCCATCTCCTTACCGCAGGCAGGATATGACGCCGTGCAATTATTGCCCATACACATCCATCTGCCGATATGATTATGCGGAGCATCCTGATTATCGCGACTTAAAACCCATAGACAAAGAAACATTCTGGGCAAAAATCATTCCCAGAGAAAAGGAGTAACAGATGCAGATTCGACAAGAAACCCCTCAGGATTTTATTGAAGTTTACCATTTGATCAAAACCGCTTTTGACAACGCAGAACATCGGGACGGCACAGAACAGGATTTGGTCGTACTGCTGCGCAAAAGTCCGGCATTTCGTCCGGAACTATCCCTGGTAGCAGAAGAAAACGGTGTTTTATACGGCTATCTGCTGTTTACAGAAGTCCAAATAGGCAGCCGTACCGCGCTGGCCCTTGCCCCACTTGCCGTATTGCCCTGTGCACAAAAGCAGGGCATCGGTCAAGCACTCATGGAGTACGGACACCGTATTGCCAAATCTCTCGGCTATCAGATGTGCATTGTCCTGGGCAGTGAAACCTATTATCCCAAAGCCGGCTATGTTCCCGCTTCCCGCTTCGGGATCCGCTGTCCGTTTGACGATGTACCAGATGCAAATTTTATGGCGCTTCCGCTCACACCAACACAAGCAGATTGGAACGGCGTTGTTGTATATGACAACGCATTTACAGCGGTATCCCTGCTGCAGCCGGATACACAAGCCCATGCTTTTACCCACTTTTTGCATACGAATATCCCACTGACTGCCGCCATGGAAATACAAACCTTGATCTATGGAAAGGAAAAAGTGGTGCTTTCCGTCCCACTCGCACCCAACCAAAATGACAAACATACCGGATTCGGCGGCAGCATTAGTTGTCTGGCAACTGTTTGCGGCTGGTCTGTTATGTATGCCAATTTTCATGATCTGCTGCCAGAAGGCAAAATTGTGGTACAAAAAAGTGAAATGCAATATTTCACGCCCATCACCGATGATTTCCGCGCAGAATGCATCTGCCCCACGGAATCGGAAAGACAGCATTTGCTGCAATCCTATCAAATGCGGGGAAAGGGCAAAACCACTCTGCAAATTCATTGCTACTGCCAGGATACCTTAGCGGCATCCATGCAAAGCACCTATTTTATTACGCAGCCATAAAACATATCTTGCTCCATCAAACAAGAGGTTCTATACAGCTATCCCGCCGATTGTTTTTGTAAAAACCGCTTAGACATTCTAAGGAACAAAGCCCGTGCAATTCCACTCTCCAATGGATTACACGGGTTTTGTCTTCTTGAAAAATCCGATACCGCAAGGGATAATCCAGCAAAGGAATCCTGCGCTGTCCTTGCTGTTCCATTCCTTCCTCCAGACTGATTTGCAACATCCGGCTTTCTCTTTTATTGGATGATCCTCCAAAGAACAACCGTTGATGTTCTCCCGTATCTGTACCGAGTAATTCTCCCTGCTCCAAGTCCATATCGCATTCACATAGCAGGCACAAGATCATGCCCAACCAAAAAACAGTTCTCTTCCCTAGATTGGAACAACATCCATACAGTATATTGTTTCAGGAACGAAATATGAGAACAATACAGTTTTTGCCCCTCCTTTCTCTATCTGCACGATTTGCCGCAATCCATTTACTATGCAAAAACCATTCTCCTTTTTTCATCAAAAAAAGCCAAGAGACCACCGGAATCAATCCGGCACTTTCTTGGCTCCTCTGATGTTCTGCGTTTTTCATAGACAGCAATTCGTTTATATTTGCAGCGTGCTACATCTCTTTCTCAGAACTTTTCCCAATACTGCTTTACACGATCTTCTTCCAGCGCGTCCATGTAAGCATCTGCAATTTCAAAAATTTCTTCTTCATCCCGAATCTGAAAATAGGGCTTTCCACCCACTGTCATCAAATCCTTATGCCTGCCCTGATGCGCTTTCGTCCATTGAAAAAACTCTGTTTCCCATCGCTGTGCAATGCCAGCAGCATCTTCATAACACAGCAATTCCTCTTTCACCTGTTCCACCAATTCCCGAATGGGCATCTTCATCCGTTTGAAACTCCTTTCCCTTCCTGCGGATATGGCAATCCAAAATGGTCATATCCCCGCTTCGTTACCATTCTTCCTCTGGGTGTGCGCTGAATATATCCCAGCTGCAGCAGATAAGGCTCATACACATCCTCTATCGTCTCTGATTCCTCATTGATGGATGCCGCTAAGGTATCCAATCCCACCGGTTTTCCATCAAATTTGTCAATCATCGCCATCAGCATTTTTCGATCAATATAATCCAATCCCATCTTATCTACTTCCAGAAGGTCCAACGCAAACCGCGCCACTTCCCCGGATATCTTTCCGTCATACTTTACCTGCGCAAAATCCCGCACGCGTTTGAGCAGACGATTCGCAATCCGCGGTGTGCCTCTGGAACGGCGTGCAATTTCTTCTGCCCCCTCTTCTTCCAGTGTCACCTGCAGCACTTCTGCCGAACGCAGCAAAATTTCTTTCAGCTGTGTCACTTGATATGGTTCCAAACGCTGTACTACGCCAAACCGATCCCGCAGAGGTGCTGTTAACAACCCGATGCGTGTCGTTGCGCCAATTAACGTAAATTTCGGCAAATCCAGCCGCACCGATCGAGCGCCTGCTCCTTTTCCAATCATAATGTCAATGACATAATCTTCCATAGCGGGGTATAAAATTTCTTCAATCATCCGATTCAAGCGATGGATCTCATCAATAAACAAAATATCGCCTTCATTCAGACTGCTCAACACCGCCGCCATATCTCCGGGGCGTTCAATGGCAGGACCGGATGTGGTTTTAATCCGCACTCCCATTTCATTGGCAATGATATTGGACAGCGTAGTTTTTCCCAATCCCGGCGGTCCATACAATAACACATGATCCAGCGCTTCTCCGCGCTGTTTTGCCGCTTCCATAAAAATGCGTAGATTTTCTTTAATACCATCCTGTCCGATATAATGTTCCAATCGTTCCGGGCGCAGCTTTGGCTCGAAATCCCGATCCTCCTCCCGCATACCCGCCGTAATGATTCGTCTGTTCTCCAAAATCTCCACCTGTTTCTATCTAAAATGCTGACATTTTCTGCAAAGCGGCTTTCAAAATTTCCTCTGTTGTCATTTCTTCTGTCGCTACGGCATTAACCACTTTCGCTGCCTCACTGCGGGTATATCCCAACGCAGTCAATGCATCCATCGCTTCCCATTTTGCCCCTGCCTGACTGGATGGCGCCGCTGTCTGAACTTCCATCTCCATCGCAATGGCGTCAGCCGTCTGAAATTTATCTTTTAACTCCAAGATCACTCTTTGTGCCGTTTTTCGTCCTACTCCTGGTGCCTTTGACAAGGTTTTCACGTCATCAGAAAGCACCGCCAATATCATTTCCTGGGGCGTCAGATGTGCCAAAAATCCCAGCGCGCTTTTGGGACCTACTCCAGTTACCCCAATAAGCCGATGGAACAACTCCAATTCTTCCATAGACGAAAATCCATATAACGCAATGCCATCCTCTTTGGTGTGCAAAAACGTATGAATTTTCACCTCTTCTCCTACTTCCGGCAGCGCCGTCAGCGTTGTTGCCGAAACAAAAATTTGATAGCCTAGACCGCCTGCTTCCACAATCACATATCCATTTCCACGCTGCGCCAGACTGCCTCTGATATAAGAAATCATATCTGCCTTCCTCCTATTATCTTTTTTATTATAAAGGAGAGCAGGAAAAAGGGCAAGCCTACGAAGAAAATATGTTCGTCTTTTTATCAAGCCATAGAAAAGGAGCTTCTCCAGATGCCCCAAGAAACTCCCTCCTCTATTCCATTTTCTATTGCCGCCCCTCCATGGGTTCTGCCGCTTCTTCCGATTTTGATGCTTCTTCATGGGGCGAACGCAGACTCATCAGCAATACTGTACCCAGAATTAACGCAAATCCTAATAAATCAATCCATTGGAATTGAGAACCTAAAAATAGGAACGAAACCACAATCGCCGTGACCGGTTCCACTGTTGCCAGCAAACTTCCCATAAATGGTCCTACCATACTAACACCTTTCAAATATAAGGAAAACGCAATTGCTGTACCAATCACAATGACACCCAGCAAACATACAATCGTCTCTTGGTCGATCACTACACTGACCGCCCAAGGTCGTACCACCGCAGACAGCATGATCCCTGCAAAGAGCATCCCATAACCGACGATGATATATACCCCGTATTTCCGCAGAATCTCTGCCGCCAAAAGATTATACAGCGCTGCGCCTACTGCAGAAGCCAACCCAAAAAACAGTGCTTGTTCCGTCAGCAGCATATTATGTATATTCCCATGGGTACTCAGCAGAAAAACGCCGAATATAGCGGCTGCAACCGCAAACACTTCGAACACTCTGGGCAGCCTTGGTTTGCGCAGACACACATACATCAAAATAACTGTCGGCGCAAGAGATTGAAGTACCGTTGCCGTCCCAGCATTGGAATGTTGTACTGCAGCAAAATAGGTATATTGACAAAAGAGCATTCCGCATGCAGAAAAAATCAAAAGTTTTTTCAAATCCGCACGTTGTCGGAATACCTCATGCATTCGCTCTTTTCCCTGATGAATATATCCAATCAACAGCAGCAGTATCCCTGCCGACAGCAATCGAATGGATACCAGCCACTCTGCCGTCACACCCTTTTCCTGAAACATATATTGTCCAAAACAGCCGGAAATACCCCAACAGATCCCACCTGCGATTGTCAGCAAAACTCCGCTTTTTTTTATCTTTTGTTTTTCCATTCTCCTGACTCCTTCTTGTTTTTTCACCATGCACCTATTATACGACACAGATCCAGTTCCTACAAGCAAGAAGAAAAAGATTTTCGTCTGTCTGCAATTCCTGTGCTTTGGTTCCTCGTTTCCCGAATATCCCTTTTCGCATACCAACAGTCCTGCCGATTGGAAAATTGCCTCAAATCTAAAAAATCTCGCTGTCTCATACAAAAAACATCCAGAAGCAAATTCTGTTTCATCAAAATCTGCTCTCTGGATGTTTATTTCTTCTATCTTTCCTAATCTGGCAGTATTCTTTCCGTCTTTTCAACCATATCTACGTTTCTGCCGTTTTGCGTAAACCCGCTTGCTACCGGCTTTCGCTCTGCCTCTTTGTTCTGAGATAAAGCGCAGTCTTACAGCACTTCAAATCCTGCTGCTTTAATCGCTGCGATCATTTCATCGCTATGTTCTTTATTTCTAGTTTCTGCAACGATATCTACAATGCAGCTGCTTACTGCGATATCTTTTACGATACGATCGTGATTTACACTGAAAATGTTTGCACCTGTTCCTGCAATTGCTGTCAGCAGCTGTGTCAGCTGACCGGGTTTATCCATTACCATTACAGACAGCTTTGTAATTCTGCCGTTTGCCTGCAGTGCTTTATCTACAATACGATCCAGAACGGTTACGTCAACATTACCGCCGGATACTACGCAAACTGCTTTTTTGCCTTTGATATCAACTTTGTTATACATTGCTGCTGCAACAGATACCGCACCTGCGCCTTCTGCTACCATTTTATGTTTTTCAATCAGTTTCAGAATGGCAGAAGCGATTTCATCTTCTGTTACTGTTACAATTCCGTCTACATATTTCTGACACATTGCAAAAGTCAGATCGCCGGGCTGTTTTACAGCAATCCCATCTGCCATTGTGCTTACGGAAGCCAGTGTTTCAATTTTGCCGTCTCTGATGGAATTCAACATGGAAGGAGCGCCTGCTGCCTGTACACCATATACTTTGCAGTTCGGATTGATCTGTTTTACAGCGAATGCAACACCGCTGATCAGTCCGCCGCCGCCGATAGGTACCAATACTACTTCTGCGTCTTTTACCTGTTCCATGATTTCCAGACCAACTGTACCCTGACCTGCGATGACATATTCGTCATTGAAAGGATGCAGGAAAGTGTATCCTTTTTCCTGTTGCAGTGCAGTTGCTTTTGCAGCAGCATCATCATATACACCAGGAACCAGCACTACTTCTGCGCCATAGCTTCTGGTTGCTTCTACTTTTGCCATCGGTGCGCCTTCCGGCATGCAGATGACAGCAGGAATCCCTTTTCTCTGTGCAGCCAAAGCAACGCCCTGTGCATGGTTACCAGCAGAGCAAGCAATGACACCTTTCTTGGCTTCTTCTTCTGTCAAGCTTGCTGTTTTGAAATAAGCGCCTCTCAGTTTGAAAGAGCCAGTTACCTGCATATTTTCACATTTAATGTAGACATCCGCATCGGGGTTGATGTATGTGGATTGAAATACGGGGGTCTTTCTAGCCACGCCATCCAGCACTTTTTTTGCATCCTGCAACATTTCCATTGTCAACATAACATAATCACTCCTGTAAAGTTTTTATCTCACAGACAAATGTAAATATTTGTCTTTCCATCAAGTACGCCTTTATTATAGCCCTCCTTTTTCCCAACGTCAATATGATTTTGTGATTTTTTTACCGATTTTTTCGAATTTTTCTTGATTTTTCCGTATTTCTCTCACTGAAAACCATCCATCCGTCATTGGCGCACCCCTTGTATACAGTTTGTCAAAAAGTACAGTTTCTATACATTTCTGTAGCTGTTCTGGATTGATTCCATTTAATTCTTTCTCTTTTCCTTTCTTTTCATTCCTCTGCTTTTGTCTCTTTTTTTCATTTTCTTTGTCAAAAAGAAAACAGATAAAAACGCCTTCCTTCTGAAGATGGTCACATGCTGTGTGCATGTACGCAGCTTCTCAAAGAAAAGCGTTTTGTTGTCGAATATCCTGCGCAAATATCTGCTATTGTTCTTCTTATGAAGCCGTCATATTTTTTTCCGGCTTCTTCATCTGGCTGCCGTGCAGGGGTTTGCGATTCTCATTGTAGATATAAATCGGCTGGGCATTCCCTTCCACTACCTCTTTGGTAATAATGCATTTTTCCACATTCCGCTCCGTTGGAATTTCATACATAATTGGATGAATGAATTCTTCCACAATGGAACGCAGCCCTCTGGCTCCAGTTTCCCGCTCCATCGCTTTATGGGCAATGGCACGAAGAGCATCTTCTTCAAATTCCAGTATCACATCATCCAATTCAAACAGATATTGATACTGCTTGGTCAGTGCGTTTTTCGGCTCTGTCAAAATATGCACAAATGCATCCTCATCCAGATTATCCAGCGTCACTACTACCGGCAGGCGCCCGATAAATTCCGGGATCAATCCATATTTCAACAAATCCTGCGGCATTAAACTTTGCAGCAACTCATCATTGGTCTTATCCAATTTGCTATGCACATCTGCGCCAAAGCCGATCACTTTGTGTCCCATACGATTCTGGATGATCTTTTCAATTCCGCCAAATGCACCGCCGCAGATAAACAAAATATTGGTGGTGTCAATCTGAATAAATTCCTGATGAGGATGTTTTCTGCCGCCCTGGGGAGGCACACTTGCCGTCGTCCCTTCCAGAATTTTCAACAGCGCCTGTTGGACGCCTTCTCCGCTGACATCGCGGGTAATGGATACATTTTCGGATTTCTTGGTAATCTTATCGATTTCATCGATATAAATAATCCCGCGCTCCGCTTTTTCAATATCATAATCTGCCGCTTGAATCAGCTTCAGCAATATATTTTCCACATCCTCGCCCACATAACCTGCTTCTGTCAAAGATGTGGCATCTGCAATAGCAAAAGGCACCTTCAACACTCTTGCCAGCGTCTGAGCCAATAATGTTTTTCCAGTACCAGTAGGTCCCACCAGCAGAATATTGCTTTTTTGCAGTTCCACACCGTCTGCTTTCACATTACGGAAAATCCGTTTATAATGATTGTACACTGCCACGGATAATGCGCGTTTGGCACGATCCTGACCAATGACATACTGATCCAAAATCTCCTTAATCTCTTTGGGTTTCGGCAGTTCTTTCAACTCATCTTCTTTCGCCAGCGCATCATATTCTTCGTCAATAATGTCTGCGCAAAGGTCAATACACTCATCACAGATATACACATTAGGTCCGGCAATCAGTTTTTTCACCTGATCCTGTGTTTTGCCGCAAAAGGAACACCGTAATTTGTTAATCTCCTCATTTTTACCGGTCATTCCATTCTCACTCCTTTGTCTGAGGCTTTGTGATGACAGCATCAATCAAACCGTATGCTTTGGCTTCCTCTGCTGTCATAAAATTATCCCGTTCTGTATCTCGGGAAATTTCTTCAAAGGATTTTCCTGTATTGGCGGCTAAAATTTCATTCAGTTTCTTTTTGGTACGTAAAATATTCTCTGCATGAATCTGAATATCGGTTGCCTGTCCTCTGGCGCCGCCGCTGGGCTGATGAATCATCACTTCCGCATTGGGAAGCGCATAACGTTTGCCCTTTGCGCCGCCTGCCAGCAGAAATGCACCCATACTTGCCGCCATACCAATGCAAATCGTGGAAACATCCGGACGAATATACTGCATGGTATCATAAATTGCCATTCCCGCCGTTACAGAGCCGCCGGGGCTGTTGATATACAAGTTGATATCCTTATCGGGATCTTCTGCAGCCAGGAACAATAACTGTGCCACCACCAAGCTTGCCGTCACATCAGTCACTTCCTCGCCTAGGAAAATGATTCTGTCCTTTAACAGTCTTGAGTAAATATCATAAGAACGTTCTCCGCGGTTGGTCTGCTCCACAACCATAGGTACTAAACTCATCATGAATCCCTCCTGTTTTGTTTTTGATACGAAATAGGCACAGATTCCCTGTGCCTGTTTCTGATGCGCGATTCACGCCAATTACTTCTCTGCTTCCGTCAGAACTGCGGTATCTTCAATCAGCTTCATTGCCGCTCTTACCAGCATATCTGCTTCCAACGCTTTTTTGTCTTCATCCTGTATCATTTCCAGCATAGTCTTTCCATCGATGCCATAGCTTTCTCCATATTTTACAACTTCCGCATCCAGTTCTTCTTTCGAAATGGTCAGGTTTTCTTCTTTTGCAATCTGTTCCAACATCAATCTTGCATTGACGCTCTTTATGCTGGTATCTTTGAAGGTTTCTCTCATTGCTTCTTCAGAAGTACCCATGTACTGATAATAAATATCCATGCTCAGCCCCTGACGCATGATATTTTCTTCAAATTCTTTCATCATACTATTGATTTTATTATCATACATTACCTGAGGCACTTCCATGGTGCAGTTTGCTACTGCGGCATCCAGCAGCTTGTCACCCTGAATCTGTTTTGCTTTTTAATTTTTTTCCTTTGCCAGTTTTTCCACAATGCTTGCTTTATATTCATCCAATGTGGAGAATTCAGAAACATCTTCCGCAAACGCATCGTTCAGCTCTGGCAGTTCTTTGGCAGTAATCCCTTTGATTTCAATCGCAAATACAGCAGGTTTTCCTGCCAACTCCGGTGCATGGTATGCTTCCGGGAATGTTACCTGAATATCAAATTTTTCGCCGATGGAATGACCCGCCACCTGTTCTTCGAAACCTTCAATGAAAGAATGAGAACCCAGTTCCAGGTCATATTCGTCCGCTTTTCCGCCGTCAAAAGGAACACCATCTACAGAACCTTCATAGCTCAGCTTCACAACATCACCCATCTGCGCAGGTCTGTCTGTTACTTCGATCATTCTTGCATTCTGTTTCTGTACTTTTTCCAGCTCTGCATTGACTTCTTCATCGGTTACTTCTGCAGTTACTTTTTCTACAGTCAGTCCTTTGTACTGCCCCAGCTGTACTTCCGGTTTGACGGTAACATCAATCAGAAATTTAATTCCTTTTTCTTTGTCGATGTATTCCACATCCAGCGTAGGTGCGGATACCACATCCAAATCCAGTTCTTTGATTGCTTCCATATATTCATCCGGGAAGATATGATTGATGGCATCTTCATAGAAAAAGCTTTCCCCATACTGTGCTTCGATCAGTTTTCTGGGTACTTTCCCTTTTCTGAAACCCGGAATGGAGATTTGATTTTTGTTTTTGTTGTAAGCAAAAGCCAGACCTTTTTCCAGCACTTCTGCACTTACTTCAAAAGAAAATTTTACTTCTGTTTTTTCTTTGCTGATTACTGTTGCATTCATGATTAGAAGCTCCTCCTTAAAATATCTGTATCTGACAACTTCCATCGATTTTGGCTGTATGTTGTCATTTCCCGGCAGTCCTTGAAAACTGCACAATCAAAGCATATTATATCACAGCAAAAACCGAAAATCTACTGCAAATTAGAAAAAATCCCCTGATTTTCAGCAAAAAAACATCAGAGAACTTCTATCTGTACATCAATCAACTCTGCTTGCGTATGGGTTTCCATAAAATCCAGGATCTGTCGCACCATACGATCCACATGCCTGTTTTCATTGCTGACACAGGCAAATCCAATGGTCAGCAGTTTATGGTCATCCTGCGTATCCACTTCTGCAATGGACACATTGAATTTATTTCTGGTTTTTTCCATCAAACTTCTGCGTATCATGCGTTTTTCTTTCAAGCTGGTCACCCATTCTGCTCGAAAGGTTGCTACACACGTTCCAATCATCATGTCTTTTCATCCTTTCCGTTTGAGGAACTTCACCGCATCTCATTTTCACTTTTTCGCATTCCTCCATTCGATGGGGCTCCACTGGTTGTTCGGCTCATTTTTGCGTTTTCCCTGCTTCTGCCTTCGGCGCATGTCTGACTTTTGTCCGCATCTATGCCATTTCCAAGCAATATGCTGCCTGCTTGATTCGATTTGTTTCCATCCTTTTTTTCTCCTAAAAAATACTAACATGTTTTCGGTTGCTTTGCACGCAAAACTTCTCTACAAACTTCTTTCCCGACCAAACAGCATGACTTCTTTTTGTTTTTTTACTTCCGCTCCATGCTGTTTTTGTTCCTTCCCTCAAAAGTACGGACTCATATCCAATTTTATAAAAGCATGTCCTCATTCCTTTTCCATATCCCGTATTTTCAGCTTAACACAAATACGAAAAAGAGAGTATCCAAAGATACTCTCCCAACAGCGCGAGACGAGATTCGAACTCGCGACCCTCGCCTTGGCAAGGCGATGCTCTACCACTGAGCCACTCGCGCATAAATTTGTACTTGTAAAACACTTGAAAACCTTTCCCAGATGGCTTCCAAAAAGCGCGAGACGAGATTCGAACTCGCGACCCTCGCCTTGGCAAGGCGATGCTCTACCACTGAGCCACTCGCGCACAAATTTGCGCTTGGAAAACGCTTGGAAACCTTTTGCAGATGGA
>DXEB01000062.1 GCA_019115165.1 Candidatus Anaerotignum merdipullorum
CCCTCAACATACCACGGTTCACTCAGGTTGAGAGATCCGGCTATCATGTCAGGAAAGTTAGCTATCATCTGTATCACCCCCTAGAGAGTATATCACAAAATCCCTTTATCCACTAACTTTGGAGTAGAGCCGAAAAATATCAACGAAAAGGCCGCAAGAATATTGCCGCTATGGAGCAAATCTTGAAGCGGATAAAAAGAATGAAGTGACTGCGATCACTCACACTTGACATTATATAGATATTGTGATAATATTATAAATCGGAATAAGTGGTGGAGTCTGTCATAGAGAGCTTTTTGCATCTCTATTTATTCCAAAATGTTTTTAATCAAAAATTAGTTGCTGATATTTGATTAAGCACAGAAGGCAGAACTTCTCACAGAAGGGTCTGCCTTCTTTTTTTGCCAATGATTTGAGGAGGGAAATTGTGGATTTTTCTTTTAGTGCATTTCTTGAAGGGGTCTCATCAAGTCCGATCTTATGCATCACAGTATTATTTACATTGGGCGTGATTTTTGTAAACGGTTGGACCGATGCGCCCAACGCTATCGCAACATGCATCACGACTCGATGTATGCGTGTGCGCAGCGCCATTTTAATGTCGAAAAAACAAGATTCTTTTTATTTTCAGAATTTTATGGACTGTGCAGATTGCTCACGACGAGCCGCGTATTTTTTAAGAGACACCCTGGAGCACTTTGATGCGACAGCTTTAAAAGAAAAGCTGGACGAAATGCATAAGATTGAGCATGCTGGCGACAGCAAAGATAAACACCTTGGTGAAAGCGTTTATTACGCCCATTGATCGGGAGGACTTGGTGCAGATTAGCCAGAACATGGATGATCTTACCGACAAAATTGAAGATGTTCTGATTCGAATCTATTACAATCATATTTCTGACATACGTGAAGACGCTTTCCAGATGGTAGATGTACTTATCCGCTGCTGTGAGGAAATCTGCTTATTGATGGAAGAATTTCCACATTTCAAACATTCCAAGAAACTCCACGAATGCATTGTTCGAATTAACAGTCTGGAGGAAGAATCGGACGAACTGTTCATCTCCTGTATGTACCGTCTGCACGGAACAAACATCGATCCGTTGCATATTCTCGTATGGCGGGAAATTTATCTCTATCTGGAAAAATGTGCAGATACCTGTGAACATATTGCAGATATTGTGGAAAGCGTTGTTATGAAAAACAGATGAGGAGAAAAATATGCTTGCGAAGATAAAAAAACAACCTCCAGGGCGATTAATTGCCATAGGGTTTGCCCTGGTGATATTGATTGGGGCACTTTTACTTATGCTGCCAGTATCGGTGCGAAATGATGCGAAGGTACATTTCATCGACGCCCTTTTTACCTCGACCAGTGCAGTTTGCGTGACAGGTTTGATTTCCATTGACGTTGCGGATCACTTCACCTTCTTTGGTCAGGTAGTCGTTGCTGCCCTGATCCAGATCGGCGGATTGGGCGTTACATCCATTGGTGTAGGACTGATTTTGGCTGCGAGAAAAAATATCGGAATCAAAGGGCGGATCCTGGTCAAAGAGGCCCTGAATATAGATGGGATCAAGGGCATTGTCCGGCTTGTTAAAGCGGTTTTACTCATGACCTTCTGCTTTGAACTGGCAGGTGTTATTTTGAGCTCCATCGTATTTGTGCAGGATTACCCCGTCCTGAAAGCGCTTTGGATCAGCATTTTCCACTCCATCGCCGCCTTCAACAACTCCGGCTTTGACATTCTGGGCGGCTTGAGAAATTTAATCCCATATCAAAGCAATGTTCTGCTGAACTTGACTACATGTGGCTTGATCCTTTTCGGCGGACTGGGTTTTCTTGTAATTTTAGACATATTGAAAAAACGGTCCTTCCGGAAATTGACTCTTCATTCCAAAGTGGTCTTGTCAACAACGCTTGCTCTGCTTTTGGGCGGTACGCTGCTTTTAAAGGCAACCGAGAATGTGACATGGATGGGTGCGTTTTTTCAGAGCGTATCTGCACGTACGGCAGGATTTTCTACCTATCCCATTGGCGAGTTTACCAATGCAGGCTTATTCACCTTGATCGTACTGATGTTTATTGGCGCCTCGCCTGGCTCTACGGGCGGTGGTATCAAGACAAGTACATTTTTTGTTTTGGTGCAGCATGTACGGAGCTTGTTTACCAAACGTCATATCGGCGCATTTCGTCGCAGTATCCCATTTGAAGTGTTCTCTAAGGCGTGCACCGTTACGCTGCTTTCCATGCTGTTGGTATGCGGCGGAACGTTTTTGCTCTGTGTGCTGGAGCCGGAATACAGTTTTGTGCAGCTTATGTTCGAAGAAGTATCCGCGTTTGGTACAGTGGGTCTTTCTACTGGAATCACGCCGGATCTCGGTGTGGCAAGCAAACTGGTGTTAATTTTCACGATGTTTGCCGGACGCGTCGGTGCGTTTACCTTGCTGACGCTCTGGATAGATCGTCCTTTGCCCAATATCCGTTATACGGAAGAATCTATCACAATTGGATAACACAAGGAGAAGTGTAAAATGAAAAAGAAAAATAATGCAAATTCCTACGGAATTATAGGGTTGGGGCGTTTTGGTATGGCGCTGGTGGAGTGCCTTGCATCAGCGGGAAAAGAAGTCATCGCTATCGATAAGGACGAGACGCGGGTACGAGAGGCCAGGCGCTTTACGGAAATGGCTTTGGTTGTTGATAATCTGGAACAAATGACCCTTGAAGAGGCCGGGATTCAGAACTGTGAAGTTGTTGCGATATGTATTGGAGAACAAATTGATGTCAGCATTCTTGCAACCATGACAGTATTGAAAATGGGCGTCGGACATGTCATAGCAAAGGCAACAAGCTTTATTCATGGCGAAGCGCTCAAACAACTGGGAGCATCGGTCGTATACCCTGAGAGAGATATGGCGATACGGCTTGGCAAAGGACTGCTGTATAATAGTTTTCTGGATTCTATCGCATTGAGCGGCAATGCTGAGGTGCGCCGTATCCAGGTGTCTCAAAAACTGATTGGCACGACCATTCAGGATATGAACATCCGCCGCCGTTATGGAGTAAACATTATCGCCGTTGAACATGACGGCCATACAGATGTGAATTTTGCGGCGGAATATTGCTTCCGTGAAGGTGATGTGATCAATGTCGTTGGACAGATTAAAAATTTGGAACATTTTGAGGAGGATATCCAATGAACCACGGCGAATAACGCGGCATTGGAAAAACTACTTTTCCATCGCTGTGAAAGGGTGTATTGTCGGCGGAACGATGTTGGTTCCGGGTGTCAGCGGCGGTTCAATGGCCATGATTCTTGGCATCTATAGTTCTCTTATTTCCGCCGTCAGCTCATTTCGTCAGAAAAAAAGCAGGAACTTTTGCTTCCTGCTTGTGTTTTGTATTGGGGCAATGGTCGGAATGGCGTTGCTTTCAAATCCGATCTCTTATTTAATAACTACATACCCGAAACCGACGATGTATTTCTTTATAGGAGCAGTGATTGGGGGAATTCCCATGATAATCCGCGAATCAAAAATTCATGCGTTCTCATGGAGAGTCCCTGCGTATATTTCTCTTGGCGTACTGATTGTTGTCGGCATATCAGTATTTCCGTTCCGTTCGGAAAATATTGGACAATTAACTGGATTATCAGGATTTTTGAGTTTGTTCGCCGCAGGAGCAATTGCCGCAATCGCACTGCTTCTTCCCGGTGTCAGCGTATCTTATTTTCTGCTGTTGTTAGGGTTGTATGACGAAACAATAACGGCCATTCAAACATTTCAACTGTCTTTTCTGATTCCCATGTTGTTAGGAGGTATCGTTGGTATTATTTTAACAGCCAAGTTATTAGAAAAAGCAATGATGCGCTACCCGCGATTTACATATTTGGTCATCCTTGGCTTCATCCTTGGATCCGTCGCCAGTATTTTCCCTGGAATCCCCGCTTGGAGGGAGTTAATAGTATGTATCGCAGCCGGCTTAGGCGGCTTTTTCATAATCTATTTGCTTTCACATAATGGTGTTATCACAAAAGAGGAAAAATAAAAAGAACTTGACAAATCTCTTTTCAGCAGCAGAAATTAATAGATGCTCTATCGTTATGTCCCATGAGCCATCTACACCGTAAGGATTCGCATCGCATTTTCCGGGGATGTATGGAAAAAGGACAATCCCCATGTCGACCGAACCGGTATAAATGCTATTTTCCCGCACAAAGCATACAAATAAAGGCTCTACTCCCGTTTTAGTGGATAGGAGTATTTAGAAAGGGTTAGGGACAGCGAGTTGGAGTTTACCAACAACGAGGTAAATCATCGAGGCAAAGCCCTCATAGGTATTAAAGCCACGGGCTTTCCGTTTGGCTGCCTGTATCATGGAGTTAATACCCTCACAGACAGCGTTGGTAATGCGGTGGTAGAAGTAGGCCAGTATCTTCTCC
>DXEB01000063.1 GCA_019115165.1 Candidatus Anaerotignum merdipullorum
GGGTTTTACCAGTGTGGAAACGGCAGAGCAGGATTATGCATATATGAAAAAAAGTGTTATGGATGAAGTGCGACATATTTTCAAGCCGGAATTTCTCAACCGGATTGACGACATGATTGTATTCCATGCACTGGGGAAAGAAGATGTTTTGGAGATTGTCAAACTGATGGCAAAACAGGTATCCAAACGGATCGCAGAAAGCTTGCAGATGACGGTAACATTCACCGATAAGGCGCTGGAAAAGATTGCGGAAGAAGGATATGACAAGGCATATGGCGCAAGACCACTGCGCAGGGCTATCCAATCGAATATTGAGGATGCATTTGCGGAGGAATACTTGATGGGGAATTTCCAGACTGGAGATAAGGTTTCTGTAGGTGTGAAACCCAATGGATTTTCATTTCGTGTCGTAAAATAAGAACAACTTTATTTGCAGAAAAAACAAGAATTTTGGTATATACCTTGGTGTAGTTTTGTGATATAATCTATCTGATATCGTAGCAGAAATACTACCGCGCAGTCTTGCGAACGGAAACGATGATAAAGAGAACATGCTTGGGAGGTAAAGCAACATGGCAGTAATTGAGGAATTGATCAGACAAGAAGACAACGGCAGCATCAGCTTCGGCAACTATCTGATGGATGAGAAGAAAAAAGTACTGGACTTTGAAGTGCAGGGCGATTTGTATAAAGTAAAAACGTATCGCGAGATTACAAAATTAGAAAAAAATGGTAAAATGCTGCTGGAAACGGTACCAGGTGCAACGATTTTGCATTTTTTGCAGAATGAAAAAGAGGTTTCGTTCCAAGTGGAAGCAGAAGAAGATGTGCAGTTGACATTGGAATTAGAAGCGGATACAGAATACAAAATTCTGGTGGACGATGTGAATGTTGGCAAGATGAAAACCAATATGACAGGGAAAGTAAATTTTTCTGTGGAAGTACAAAAATCTGCTACATCCGTAAAAATCGAAAAGATTGGCTGAAAAACGGTTGATGTCAAAGAGATGTCAAGGAAAGGACAAATCGGTAAAGCCCATATGTATTCGGGTTTTACCGATTTTTTTCGATGGAATGGTTGGCAGAAACGCAACGTTGACTGAGGTGAGAAGATGAAAACAAAGACGATGTTTTTTTGTCAGGAATGTGGATATTCCAGTCCAAAATGGATGGGAAAATGTCCTGGCTGTGGTGCTTGGAACACATTTACAGAAAAAATGGAAACAAAGCAAAACGCAGGAGGAGTCGTACGCAGAGAAAAATTGATTTTGACACGCCTGGCAGAAGTAGAAAGTCAGAAAAGTCAGCGCATGCTGACCGGCATTGGAGAATTTGACCGGGTGCTGGGCGGAGGAATGGTAAGGGATTCTGTTACCATACTGACAGCGCCTCCTGGCGGTGGCAAATCTACATTGTCTTTAATGGTTGCCTGTGCGTTAGCAAAAGGCGGATATCGTGTATTGTATGCCACAGGAGAAGAAAGTGACAGTCAGATCAAACATCGCGCAGACCGTATTTTTCATAACATAGAGGAGAATATATGGATATTGGCAGATACGTCTATGGATGCCGTATTACAGGCAATTTCAGAAGTGGATGCAGATTTGGTCATTTTGGACAGTATTCAGACGTTTTCACTGGAGGCGTTTTATCCGGCACGTGCAGGGAATCCAACGCAGACGATGGAATGTGCATCTGCGTTGGTACAGTGCGCAAAAAATAAGAATCGGCAAAGAGCAGTGCTCCTGATTGGTCAGATGAACAAAAATGATGAAATTGCCGGTCTGCGTGCGCTAGAGCACTTGGTGGATACGGTTTTGGTCATGGAAGGAGAAGGGCAGGATGAACTGCGAGGGCTCATTGCGACTAAGAATCGTTTTGGCAGTACTGGTGAAATGGGGTTTTTTGCAATGACGGAAAAGGGGCTGCATTCGATTGATAATCCATCGGAATATTTTATTACCCATCGCAGTCAGGGAGAACAGGTTTGCGGCAGCGCGATTACTGTGTTGCGGGAAGGTTCACGAGCGGTTATCGCAGAGATAGAGAGTTTGGTTTCCCAGTCTTTTACGCCGTATCCATCCCGTATTAGTGAAGCGATGAAACGTGATACGCTATATACACTGCTTTCTATATTGGAACAGCGCGGCAATATCAAACTATATGATAAAAATGTTGTGGTCAAGACGACAGGCGGTTTGCGATTGAAGGAGCAGTCTGCAAATTTGGCGGTATTGATGAGTATTGTTTCATCTGTAAAAAATTTGGCAATTCCAGCAGATTGGGCTTTTTTAGCAGATGTTGGATTGACCGGTGAGTTGAAGCGCATCCCTGCGTTGGAAACTCGTGTGCGGGAATTAGATCGAATGGGATACCAAAAAGTGTTTATCGCCAAAGGTGCGATGCCGCATGCGATACATGAGCATATCCAAGTGGAGGAGTGCCGACTTCTGCAGGACGTAATGAATGCTTTGTATACAAAATATAGTAAAAAGTAACAGGAGCAGGCGTGCAGAGGGGTCACTTTCTTCTGAATTTGATAGTTTACGGATAGGAAAAGTTATATTATAATAAAACAATAGACATTTTGAAATCAACTGTGGATTCGGTCAATATAATGAGGGAGGTATGATAAGCATGCAGCAAGTAGAGATTAGAAAGTTCAAAAAGGTGCTGGTAGCCAACCGCGGCGAAATCGCCATCCGTGTTTACCGTGCTTTGAATGAACTGGGCATTCAGACAGTGGGTATTTTCTCCAAAGAGGACAAATACTCTCTGTTCCGTACCAAAACCGATGAGGCGTATATGCTGAATCCGGAAAAAGGACCCATTGACGCCTATTTGGATATCGACAAAATCATCAAAATTGCGAAAGCAAAAGGGGTAGATGCGATCCATCCAGGCTATGGTTTTCTTGCTGAGAATCCGGATTTTGTAGCAGCTTGTGAAAAGGCTGGGATTGCATTTATTGGACCGGACTTGGAGACCATGTATAAAATGGGGGATAAGCTCTCCTCCAAACAAATGGCAATTGCTTGTCAGGTACCTATCATTCCCGGTGTAGATCATGCTGTCAGAAGTTTAGATGAAGTGATGAATGTGGCCGAGCGTGTAGGATATCCTGTGATGCTCAAAGCAAGCAACGGCGGCGGCGGACGCGGCATGCGTATTGTCAACACTGCAGAAGAGATGCCAAAGGAATTTGCGGAGGCAAGAAACGAAGCCAAAAAGGCATTTGGTGACGACAAAATCTTTGTGGAAAAGTATCTGCGGGATCCCAAACATATCGAAGTGCAGGTATTGGGCGATAAATATGGAAATGTGGTGCATTTGTTTGACCGTGATTGTTCGGTACAGCGCCGTCACCAGAAGGTGGTTGAATTCGCACCGGCATTTACCGTAAGCGATGCAGTTCGGGAAAAAATCTTTGCAGACGCCGTGCGTCTGTCAAAGCATGTAGGATATAAGAATGCAGGAACATTGGAATTTTTGGTGGATGCAGATGAAAACTATTATTTCATTGAGATGAACCCCCGTATTCAGGTAGAACATACGGTTACAGAAGAAGTAACCGGGATTGATATTGTACAGGCACAGATTTTGATTGAAGAGGGATATCCCCTGGATTCCCCTGAAATTGACATCAAATCACAGGAGTCCATCAAATGCAACGGATATGCGATTCAGCTGCGTGTCACAACAGAAGACCCTGCCAACAATTTCCTGCCGGATACTGGAAAAATCAGCGTATACCGTTCTCCTGCCGGCAACGGCATTCGTCTGGATGGCGGTACCGCGCATACGGGTGCAGAAATTACACCGTTTTATGACAGCTTGCTGGTGAAAATTATTGCGCATGACAGAACATTCGAAGGCGTTACCAGAAAAGCGGTACGTGCAATTAAAGAAACGAGAATTCGCGGTGTGAAAACCAATATTCCGTTCCTGATTAACGTGCTGCAAAGCGATGTTTGGAATGCAGGGAAATGTACCACAACATTCATCGAGAAAACACCGGAGTTGTTCCACATTGTATTAGGGAAGGACAGAGCGACGAAGATTGCAGAATTCATCGGCAACAAGATTGTAAACGAATCGAAGGGCAAGAAACCGGAATTTGATCCAATTATTCCGCCTTCCTTCGGACAAGCCGAAGACGGAAAGACCATTCCGGTATACGGCGCTAAAGATAAATTCCTGGCAATGGGTGCAAAGGACTTTACCCAGAGTCTGATGAAAGAAAAACGCCTGTTGGTGACAGATACCACAATGCGTGATGCGCATCAGTCTTTGATGGCGACACGTTTGCGTACCAATGACTTGATTGTAGCGGCACCGGCAACCAATATGGCAATGGCGAATGGATTCTCTGTAGAAGCGTGGGGCGGTGCGACATTTGACGTTGCGTATCGTTTTCTGACCGAATCTCCTTGGAAGAGATTACAACAGCTTTCTGAAGCAATGCCCAATACTCTGATTCAAATGTTGCTGCGGGCATCCAATGCAGTTGGATATGCAAACTATCCGGATAATGTAGTAAAAGAGTTTATCAAAGTATCCGCAGAACGCGGGGTAGACGTATTCCGTATTTTTGACAGCTTGAACTGGATGGAAAACATGAAAATGCCCATTGAAGAAGCGCTGAAAACCGGAAAAATTGTCGAAGGTGCGATTTGCTATACTGGAGATATTTTAGATCCCAAAGAAACCAAATACACACTGGATTATTATATTCAGAAAGCAAAAGAACTGGAAGCAATGGGATGTCATATTTTTGCGATCAAGGATATGGCTGGTTTGCTGAAGCCATATGCAGCGAAAAAGCTGTTCCAGGCATTGAAGGAAGAGATGCACATTCCACTGCATCTGCACACACATGATACAACCGGCAATGGCGTCAGCACAGCGCTGATGGCATCAGAGGCAGGGGTGGATATTGTGGACTTGGCGATTCAGTCTATGAGTTCCTTGACTAGTCAGCCTTCTATGAATGCAGTGGTAGAAGCGCTGCGCGGCACGGAAAGAGATACTGGTTTGGATCCGGATCAATTGATTGAGCTGAGTCATTACTATGAAGGGGTACGTCAGATTTTCACTGGATTCGAAAGTGAAATGAAAACACCAAATACAGAGATTTATAAATATGAAATTCCAGGCGGTCAGTATTCCAACTTGCTGGCGCAAGTAAAGGCGATGGGTTCTGCGGATAACTTTGAAGAAATTAAGCATCTGTACAAAGATGCAAATGAGTTGTTGGGAAACATTGTAAAAGTAACCCCTTCTTCCAAAGTTGTTGGAGATATGGCAATCTTTATGTCGAAAAACGGTCTGAATAAAGATAATATTCTGACGGAAGGAAAGGACATTTCCTATCCGGAATCTGTTGTGGATTACTTTATTGGCAATATTGGACAGCCGGAAGGCGGTTTCCCGAAGGAACTGCAGGAGATTGTACTCAAAGGCAGAAAACCCATTGACGGCAGAGCAGGCGCGTTGTTGCCGCCGGCAGATTTTGATGCCATTGCAAATCACCTGAAAGAAGCGCATGTCATGAAAAATGTAAATCCGAGAAACATTATTAGTTATGCGCTGTATCCGAAGGTGTATGATGATTATTGCGATCATTGGGAATACTATACGGATGTGTCCAAACTGACCAGTGATGTATATTTCTTTGGTCTGGCAAAAGGAGAAGAAACCTCCATTGAAATCGGGGAAGGGAAAGATATTATCATTAAATTTATTGATATGTCTGAGCCGGATCAGGAAGGATTCCGTGCACTGACCTTTGAAATCAACGGCGTGATGCGTGAAGTCAAGGTTCTGGATAAGAATCTGGAAGTAAAGAGCGATGGAAGATTGAAAGCAGATAAAAACAACCCGAAACATTTGGGTTCTTCGATTCCTGGTAATATCAGTAAGATTCTGGTAAAAGAAGGCGAAGAAGTGAAGAAGAATCAGGCGTTGCTGACGATTGAAGCGATGAAGATGGAAACTTCTATTGTGGCGAAAGAAGATGGTGTCGTAGATAAAATCTATGTCAAAGAAGGCGAAAAAGTCAGCCAGGGTGATTTGCTGGTTTCCTTTGCACAAGAGGAAGAATAATGGCATGTGCTGTGATGGCAGCATAAGGATATGTCGGTTAGAATCCCGGAACATCTACGGATGTTTCGGGATTTTTTTGTATACCAAATGAATAGAATTGTCGTTTGGCAAAGAAAAATCAAAATAGTTGCTTCCTGTTTCTGCTTTGGTTTTGGCAGATTATATCGGAAGAAAGAGATATTTCTTATTGACAGATAGAATTGATTTTGTTTTGAATTCGCAGAAATCTATTGTAAGAAAATAAGGAAGAAAGAACATATATTTTTCGATAAGGATATTTTTTCCCATGTGAAAGATGGAAAGGATATTAGAGTGCTGAAATAGCTCCTACTTGCTGATGGAAATTAGAATATGATAAAATAAACTAGGATACGATGCAGAGAGAGGAAAGAGAAAGGATGGTTGCACTTGCTTAGAATAGGAAACATGGCAGATTGTCCAGCGGTTTATCGCCTTATTTGTGATATGGAACAAACAAAATTGTCTTATGATGTGTTTTCTCAAATTTATGAAAAGCAGCTAGGGTATAAAGAATATGTATGTTTGATTTTTGAACAGGAGCAACAGGTTGTTGGAGTATTGAATTTGCGTTTGGAATGGCAGCTACATCATGCAGCATTGATTGCAGAGATTATGGAGTTTGCGGTGGATCCGCATTTACGCAGCAAAGGAATTGGAAAAAAGTTATTTGCATATGCTGCTCAATTGGCAAAAGAGGCTGGTTGTCTGCAAATAGAAGTTGCCTGCAATCGATTGCGGACGGAGACACATCGTTTTTATCTCCGTGAAGGGATGCAGAAGTATCACTATAAATTTACCAAGTCTTTACAAGGGGAAGAGATAAAAGAAAATGCCATCGGCAGATAGCAAGAAAGTAAAAAAAGAAGATCAAAAAATGAATAACAAAAGTAAGATTCTTTTATTTTTGAGATCAGAGCTAATAACTTTCAGGAAAGAAAAAATAGAATGTCGAAAGCAAGATTGACAATTATTTACTTGTGACATCATTGGGTTATGGGTTGCAAATAGATGGAACTATGGAAAGCAAAGTGTATTGGATTGGGTGCTCATATCAGAAGAATGATTATCAAAAAACAGGCGGGTTCAAAAATGGCTCCATTTGCCATATATTGGACATGCCTGTTTTTTGTAGGTGTGATACTATTGCTGCATAGATATTTTGTTATTATCGATTTGCAATGTGAGAAAAAGACATTGTTTGGAAAGATACAGGCAAAAGGAGAACAATCTATCGGTTGTTATATGTTGTAAAAGTTTGATTCATTAGGGATTGATATTTCCAAAAAAACTAGTTATACTCTAATAGTCCGATTTCATATAGTATGATTTTTGATTATCCGAAAAGAGATGATGAGATGAAACAAAAAACAGCGCAGCCTGGCTCTTTGGCTGCTTTTCAAGAAGCGACAATGAAACTGGAAAATACGTTTTCTTTGTTTGCGAAACACTGTGGCTTATCAGACCCGGAATATTGGTCATTACTTCTTATTGAGGAAGGAATTGTGACACAAAGCGAAATCAGTGAATTGCTTTATATCAGCAGGCAGACCCTCAATTCTGCTTTTAAGCAGTTGGTGAAAAAGGGACTCATCCGTTTGGAACCTTACGTAGACAATCAGCGAACCAAGCAAGCAATATTGACAGAGAAAGGAAAAGATTTTTTTGCAACACATATTTCACAAATGCAGCGTATTGAAGAAACTGCATGGGAAAAGATGCAGCCGGAAGAGCGGATTGCATTGACAACGCTGATGCAAACTTACAGTGCGTTGGTGCGAAGGGAACTTAGAGAAATCACACAGCATCAAAAAAAAGAATAAACTTCATCGGAGGACTGACCATCGCAATGGTCGGCGAGCGTTCGCCATAGTCGAGAAGATGTCGGGTGCGCCCGGTTATGTTAACATAACCGAGCGCTTTTTTTATATGGACAGAGAGGAGGAAGTGTGAATGTATAGCATGTTTGATTTATTACGTTGGATGCGTTCTCCACCGGATGGAAACATTTTCATCAGAATATGTCATCTGCTTTATTCTGCCGTCGAAGAGGCATGTGATTGCAGGATAAAAGATGTCGGATACGACCAGCGAAACAGACGCTGTGTACATTTTTTGTATGAAAAGAAAGGATTGGAACAAATATGAATTTGATTTTACAATTTATGAAACCACATTGGAAATTATGTGTGATTACGATCTTACTTCTTATTATTGACGTAACAGGTGCGCTGTTTATTCTCACATTGGCAGCGCAAATGCTTAATTTGGGGACGTCTGGCGCATCTTTTGATGCATTGATGGTTACGGGTGGTCAGATGGCAGCAGCATCTGTGATATCCGGGATTTGTGCGATTTCTGGAGGATATGCCTGCGCAACGTTATCCGCCAGGATTGCAAAGGATCTGCGTATGGCGATTTATCAAAAATCTTTGAAATTGTCGATTTATGATTTTCGGCAGTTTGGGACGGCTTCTATTACAACAAGAACTGTATCAGATATTACGACGATACAGGTTGCATTAACCAGCTTTATCCAAATGGTTTTGCCAGTTCCGTTTATTAGTATCGTTGCGTTAGTACTTTCTTTCGGGCTGGATATAGAGATGGGATGGATATTATTGG